>CAZPEJ010000286.1:0-6779 GCA_964585465.1 uncultured Ardenticatenaceae bacterium | reverse complement strand
TCTTGGCTGGAGGCGGGCTGATTTTGGTGGCCGTTTTGTTGCTGGCCCATCATGAGCTGCGGCAAGAGGAAAGGTAAATAGATGGTCTGTTGTGGCACGGAATACTTTGTTATTTGCGCGGCCAGGGGATGGTGATGAAATCGGCCGTTTCTGTGAGTAACCGTTCATTTGTGTCGGGGTTATAGAGGCCAATCCGCAAAAAGAGAGGCGTGTCGTCTGCGGGCTGGTAGGGTGGCAAGATGGGGTGAAAGTCGGTGAGGTATTCGCCCACTGCCCAGCCGGTGGTGGGGCGTGTCCAGTTGACTGGCTGCCCATCTGTCTGTGTCAGGATGTCTCCACTTTCAAAAACCAGGTGGGCAAAAACGTGGTAACTGGTACTCATTTCTGCGGTAGCCTGCCATACCAGGGTAATACCAGAGGCATCTGGGGTGATGGTGTATCCAACCAGGGTGGCAACGGGGGTATCATCGGCGCGGAAGGGGGCCAAAACGGCCGTTTCTACCGTCGGTTGGGTGAATAAACGTTCTGGGGCACGAACCGTCAACAAACCAAACTGGTTACCCTCCAGGGCGAACTGGTAATCCCCGCTTTCCAGGCCTGCTGGCAGGCGCAACAGGTATTGCCCCCGTATTTGCTGCCCCGGCTGCCAGGTGGTGATGTCTGGGCGGGTGATGGGTAACTCCCAGGTGTGGGCAATGGAACGGCCGTTAACCAGCAACAACAAGGTAAAAGTTTCCGGGGTGGGTTGAGCCATCTTTTCCCAAAACAACGTCACCAGCACCACATCCCCTGGCACGGCTTCGCTCCGATCCAGATTGTACCCTAGCAGACGTGTTCCTAATGTGGCGATGTCATTTTGTAGCGGGTATTGGGGGTTTAACTGGGGATCCGTGTCGGGGGTGACGGTGATGTGGCCGATAACGGCCGTTGGCCCCACCACCGCCCCGTCGGCCCCGTGCAAGGTTAATGGTTGCAAGGTTGCCAGGTCAAATAGCGTCAACACAATGTCATACACCCCAGGTGGCGTGCCACTCAGCACCAACACTTCGCGGCTGTCCCAGGCCCACTGCCCCGGCAGCCAAAATTGCGTCCGTCCAGCGTCTTCGTACAGGCGCGGGCGTTGGGTGCCTTTGTTGCTCCAGGTTAATCCTTCTGGCCCCACCAGCCACACGTTAGATTGGTAATCGGCCGAAGGGGGAGAAACGGCCGTCCAGGCCAGGTGAATATCGAAGGTGTTACCGGCTTCAACCGTTGTTTGACTCAGGGTGTAACCTTCCAGGCGTAATTCGTTGCCCTGCAAAACGGCCGTTTGTGCCACCGGTGGCGGAGATACACGGCGCAACGGGGTGTCCAGGCGGTCAACCACCCATGTTTTACCCAATAACAGGGCCAGAGCCAGCCCCAAACCAGCCACCAGGGGGCGAGTGGGGGAGGTTGCCACAGGCTGTTTAAGAATGGTTCTGCGTCGCAGCCAGGCGGCCACCCCCAAAACAGTCACCAGAGCGGTCACACTGACCAGGGATAGGGCGGTACGTAAAGGAGTGCTACCCCAACGAATGGTGATATGGTGTGTGCCTGCGGGAATGGGAAAGGTGATCAACCCGTCTGGGTCGCCGGAGGTAATGGGAACGGCCGTTCCATCCACTTCTGCTTGCCAGCCGGGGAAGGCAAAGGTGAGATAGCGGGCGGTGAAGGGGGTTGGGGTGGTCAGGGTGAGGGTGGTGGCATTATTTTGGTAGGAGATGGATGACACGGTTGCCCCGGCAGGCAGCACCGATTCGTCAAACCGCCTGGGTGGGAGGTTAGCAGCCTGATAATCGGCTTCCAAAGGGGAGGAAATCGGCCGTTGCAGCACAGTGCGCGGAAAATAACTCCCTTCCGGGTCAACCCCCACCAACCCAGTTTCATGTTCGTATTGATGCACCTGATTGATAGAAGGAAACGCCCCTTCCCGACACAGGTTGGGGTAGAGCATGGGGAACGCTTCTACCATCAACAACCCCACTGCCAGGTAAACGAGGGTAGGGTATAACCACAGTTGGCGCGGCTTGGGCGAATGAACACGGCCTTTATCGAAACTCGAAACTCGAAACTCGAACCCCACAAACGGCAACCCGGCCAAAAAAGCCACCGGCAAGGCAGCCCGCCCGACAAACCGCCAGGGGAATTGCACAAAATCAATCAGGGGCACCCCTTCCCAGATAAATTGGGAGAGGGAGAGGGACATAAAGAGGAAAACGGCCGTTCCTGCCACCATCAACCACCCATACCACCGCTGCTCCAGGGTCAATTTGTGCCGCCAAAGGGACAAAATCCCTACCAAAGCCAACCCGGTTGGCACCCACCCCAGGCGAAATGGTAGAGGGGGGTTAATGAGCAATGGGTCTTCCGATGGCACCGGGGCAAAAATCTCGGCCAATGTGGCAAAGTTATACCGGAAATCATTGTTGCGGGTGGTGGTGGATTGTTGTAGCGTGACGGCATCCATCTCCAAAACAGCCCCACCGCTATAAAAAAACGTTACCCCCAGCCCTAACCCAAATAATAACAGCAGTTTCACGGCCGGGTGCAAGGGGGATGGGGCGGCTGTGGGGCGATTGACCCAGACAACAGTTACCAGATAAACAAACAGTACCGGCGTGAACAGGAGGAGGGAGATGTTGTGGCTGAGGGACAGCACTGCCAGCCCCAACACAGTGAGGAGGAAACTTTGGGCGGTGTGGGTGAGCATCCAGCGTCGTCCTTGCCAGAGCAAAAAGGGAAATAGGGGCAAGGCAAATGATTCTGGCAAATTGCCTCGAACGAAGGCATCTACCAATACGTAAGGGGCGGCCATGTAACAAACGGCCGAAACTACACCCGCATAATCACCCAACACCTCCCGCACCCAGGCATACATGAACCACCCGCCCGCCAAAATACAGACGGCATACATCAGGTTAGAGGTGGCGGGCAGGGGCAACCCCAACAGGTGGGGGAACAGGCCAACATATAACGGCAGGGGTTCGCGGTAGACCAAAAAGGGGTAGCCATACCCAAAAGCCAGGTCAGGCAACCATCGGGTGAAGTAGAGGCCGCTTTCCCAGGCGTGGCGCAGGGCTGCAATGCGGTGGTAATGGAGATGGCCGTCGTGGGTACAGGGAACGGCCGTCCAGTGCAACAGGGGAGTGAGCAGAGGAAACCCCAGGGCGGTAATTAGCAGCAAGTGAAATCTGGCAGAAAGGGTACGAAACATACTCCCTGGCACTTTTACAAATACCCCAGGCTGCGTAACCGTTCTTCCACTTGGGCGGCTTCGCTGTCGCTGAGGCTTTTTTCGGCCGTTCCGTTGGCATACCCACCTTCATCTTCCTGGAAGGTCACAGGGCGGGGTTGGGCAAAGAGGTGTGATAAAACCTGCCCATCCATGATTTGTGGTACGGGCTGGCCTAACAGGTGCAGCAGGGTGGGGGCTAAATCCAGGATGTTGGCGGGGGGAATGGTAAACCCTTGTTTGAAGGCCGGGCCGTGAGCGATCAAGATGCCTTCGGCGCGGTGGCAGCCAGAGTCGCCGCGAATCTGGTTGGAGAATACTTTGCCTTCGGTGGCAAAGAGGGGGCAGGCGATCATGTTGTAGTTGTCTAGGATGAGGTGCAGGTCTGGGCCGTTGCTGGCGTATGGGCCGTGATAGGTGTCTTCGTTGGGGATGATTTGGGTGACAAGGGAACGGCCGTTTACATCTTTTAACCCTTGTAACACCTGAATAACTTGCTGGCGCACCGTCTGGTATTCGCTGGCTGGCACAATGCCGTTGGGTTGTCGCCCCTGCACATTCAAATACACCTGTCCCACATGCCCCATGCTATACGCCACCGTGCGGCTCCAATCCACACTATTAAAGCTGAGAAATTTGCCCACCACATTGTTGCGTGTGTTTTTGGAGACACGGGCCACCACATTTTGCAACCCCAGGCGGGCAATCCAGTTATAAGCCGTCAACGGGGTAATGCCGTGACGAAACGCCCACGCCTTGAGTTGTGTCCATACATCCCGTTTTAATTTGAGCAACCCCTTTTCCAGAAAAAAAACATTCAGGTTCACCATCTGTTGCAAGGGGCCAAAACCGTGATCCGACATGACGATGGTGGTGGCCTGGGGTGGGAGCTGTGCCAGAAAACGGCCGATCATCCCATCCACCAGGGCATACCCATCTCGAATGGCGTGTTCAAATGGGCCTGGTTGAAAACGGGTATGGGTGTGATCCATAAACCGCCATAAGGCATGTTTCATAATATCCATGGCGATAAAATGTACCATCAGCACATCCCACGACTCGTGAGTCATCAATTTTAAGGCCCACTCCCCATGTGCCCGAATAAGATCGTAGATGTCGGCAATAAACTCCACCTCATTGCCCGGTTTGTACTGCACATTGGGAGCTACCCGATATGGCCCCAATTCCGGCTCATAACGGCCGATAAGGTCATCGGGGTAACAAATTTGCGCCCCACGCGGACTGAGAATATCTGTCACCATAAAACCGTTTAAGGGTTGGGGAGGGAACGTCACCGGTACATTTAACACCCCTACCCGATACCCAACATCTGACAATCGTTTCCAAAGGGTGGGTTGTTTAATACGGGTGGCGTTGACCAGGGTGTAATTGACCCCTTGTGGCTGAATAAAGTCAAAAACCCCATGTTTGCCGGGGTTGCAACCTGTCATAAAGGTGGGCCAGGCCGGGCTGGTCACCGGGGGCAAGGTGGAGATCAACTCGCCGTGTACGCCCTGGGCCATCAGGCGAGCCAGATTGGGCAGGTGTCCAGCTGCCGCCCAGGGGCGAATTAAATCAAAAGTGGCTCCATCGAAGCCAATAATCAGTAGTTTCGTTTGGGGTGAATGGTTGTTCAATCGGCACCTTTTACAATTTCTCGAATGTGATATACCTTTTTGTTCTGGGTTTCATAATAGGTACGCACCAGGAGTTCTGCCAGCAACCCCATCAAGAGGAATTGCACGCCCAGGATAACCAGTAACACAGCCAGGATGAGTAACGGCCGATTCCCAATTTCGGCGGCATGAAACCCAACCCATCCCCCGGTGAGGCCCGCCCACGCTTTCCAGGCAACCAGGTAGAGCAGTACCGGAACGCCCAAGCCGCTAAATAACAACCCTACGGTACCAAACAAGTGCATTGGGCGGTCGCCATAGCGGCGCAAAAAAAGCACGGTCATTAAATCGAGAATGACTCGCAAGGTGCGGGATAGGCCATATTTAGATTGACCCGCTACCCGTGCCCGATGGGTTACGGGCACTTCTGCCATCGTAAAACCGGCAAAATTGACCATTTCGGGGATAAACCGGTGCAGTTCGCCATACAGGTGCAGTTCGCGCACCACTTCGGCGCGGAAAATTCGCATGGAGCAGCCACGATCCCGCAGTGGAACCCGGCTTAGGCGGGCAATGAGCCGATTTGCCAGGTAAGAAGGGAGTTTACGGAGTAAAAACGCATCCTGGCGATTTTCCCGCCAGCCGTTGACTACATCGTGCCCTTCTTCAATTTTTGCCAACAATTTGGGGATGTCGGCCGGGTTGTTTTGTCGGTCTGCATCCATTGTCAAAATGTAACGCCCTTGAGCATGGTCAAAACCAGCCGCAAAAGCGGCCGTTTGCCCATGATTCCGCCGAAAACGGATGGCGACCACCTGACAATCCTGCTGGCTCAATTCGCGCAGCAGAGCAAAACTGCCATCTGTGCTGCCATCATCTATAAAAATAACTTCATAGGTGAGGTCTAACCCCTGCATAGCGGCGGTAATTTCTGCCAGCAAGGGGCGCAAATTCTCCACTTCGTTATAAACAGGAATAACCAGACTTAAATGTTTCATTGGGGGGATTCTAACACGGGGGAAACAAAAAGTGTTGTGTATGGGGTATTCAACCTGACACCATTATCCCCAGGTTTGTATTAACGCCTGCTCCATGACGGCAATGGGGGGTTCTACACCCGTATACATGGTAAATTTGTCTACTGCCTGCCACAGCAACATCCGTTCGCCGTAGATGACAGAACAGCCTGTTTGTTGGGCTTCTTGTAATAGCCTGGTTTCTTTGGGGTGGGTGACAATATCCATGACGGTCATTTGGGGGCGCAACCAGGCGGCTGGCACTGGGGAGAGGTGGGATTCTGCGGTATTTGCCATGCCTACGGGGGTGGTGTTGATGAGAATGTCACTTTGGGCCAACACACGTTCCAGATTGGCGGTGGTGTCGAATTGGCAAGCAGCTGCCTGGGCCAGGTGAACGGCCGTTTCGGTGGTGCGGTTGATCAGGGTGACGTTGGCCCCGTTTTGCACCAGGGCAAAGGTGATGGCTCTGGCTGCGCCGCCTGCACCCAGGAGGGTGATGTGTTTGCCAGAAACGGCCGTTTTTTCCGCCAACGCCCGTACTGCCCCAATACCATCCGTATTGCCACCCACTAAACGGCCGTTTCGGTTCACCACCACGCTCACCGCCCCAATTTGTTGTGCCTGTTCATTCAGCTCATCCAGATAAGGCATAATGGGTATTTTGTAAGGGATGGTCACCCCAACGGCCGAAATGCCTAAATGGCGTACCCCTGCCACTGCCTGAGCCAGATCATCCACCGCAAACGGCACATAAACAAAATTCAACCCCAACGCTGCAAAAGCCGCATTATACAGGGCATACATTTTGCTCGTCTGGTACGTCGCCCCCAAAAAACCAATGACCTTCGTCTTTCCATTGATCACCAATTCACCACCTCTTTTGCAAAAGTT
>CAZPEJ010000285.1:0-6782 GCA_964585465.1 uncultured Ardenticatenaceae bacterium | reverse complement strand
GTTTGAATCTTCCGAAGGAGCATGTTATGAGTGCAAAAGTAATCACCGTCACCTCTGGCAAGGGAGGCGTGGGCAAAACCACTGTCACTGCCAACCTGGCCTCTGCCCTGGCGATGATGGGCAAAAAGGTAGTCACCATTGATGGCGATATTGGCCTGCGAAACCTGGATGTGGTGATGGGGCTGGAAAACCGCATCGTTTACGATCTGGTAGATGTGGTGGAAGGGCGTTGCCGCATTCGTCAGGCCATGATCAAAGACAAACGACAGCCAGAGTTGTACCTGATTCCAGCCGCCCAAACACGGGATAAATCGGCCGTTAGCCCATCGGACATGATCCTGGTGTGTGACCAGCTGCGCCCGGAAATGGATTACATCCTCATAGACTCCCCGGCGGGTATTGAGCGAGGGTTCCGCAACGCCACCGCCCCTGCCGACCAGATTCTTATCGTCACCAATCCAGAAGTTTCGGCGGTGCGCGATGCTGACCGCATTATTGGCCTGATTGAAGCCGAGGAAAAAGGGCCGGGCAAACTCATTATCAACCGCATCAAACCCGCAATGGTCGCGCGAGGGGATATGTTATCTGTTGAGGATGTGTTAGACATTTTGCGGATAGATTTGGTAGGCATTGTGCCAGAAGATGAATTTATCCTGGTGTCTAGCAATCAGGGGTTACCCGCCGCCATGAGCAATATGAACGGCTCTAGTGCCAGCCAGGCATTTCGTAACATCGCTATGCGCCTGGATGGGCAACAAGTTCCATTTCTGGACATCAAACCAAAAACGGGTTTGATGAACAAGTTAAAAAGCTGGTTAGGTAACAATTAGGTAATTGATGAGATTAGAGATTAGAGATTGGTAAAAACCTCTAATCTTTTAGCAGGAGATCGGCGATGAGTTGGATAGGAAAATTATTTGGACGAAAAGAAAGTAGCAGTTCGGTGGCTAAACAACGGCTGCAAATGGTGCTTATCCACGACCGGAGTGATGTATCGCCTGGTTTATTAGACCAGATTAAAGATGACATTATTCAGGTGATTGCCAAACGGCTGGCAATTGACCCCGATCATGTGGTTGTCAATCTGACACAAACCGCCCAGGAAAGCCGTTTGGTAGCAGAAATCCCCCTGGCAGCAAACGGCCGTCGTTAGGAGTAGTAAACAGTGGACAGTGGACAGTAAACAGTCCTGTTCACTGTTCACTGTTCACTGTTCACTGCTTACTGCTTACTGAACACTGCCCACCACACACTATCCCCTCCTCGTTCGTCAATTTCCATTCAACACGTTACAATTTGCCTCATGACAGCAAGAACTTCCGTCTGGCGGTATTTTGACCTCTGGTTAATGGCCGCCGTTCTTTTTTTAACAGCCTACGGCATTTTAATGATTCGCAGTGCCGTTACTGGCTCGCCAGCATTTGAAGATTACCCCTTTACCCAATTTCAATGGGCTGCCATCGGGATGGGCATTTTGTTGTTCCTGGCAAGCATTGATTATCGGTATCTCACCTCCTCCCATTGGTACATCTACTTTTTCCTGATTGGGTTACTGGTGGTGGTGACGGTGTCGGGGCAGGTGAATAACAACGCCCAACGGTGGATTCAAGTCACGTCTACCATCCAGATACAACCATCGGAATTCGGCCGTATTTTGATGGCAATCACCTTTGGACAATTCCTGGCCAGTCGCCGTTATCAGATCAACCAGTTTTCCAACACCTTGACAGCCCTGGCCTATATCGGTGTGCCGGTGGGGTTGATCTTTATTCAGCCAAACCTGGGAATGACCATTGCCTTTATGTTTACCTGGTTTGTCATGATCTGGCTGGCTGGTCTGCCCCTTTCCCATTTTATTGCTCTGGGGCTAATTGCTGTTTTGGGGCTTGGTACCATTTTTCCTTTTATGGCAGATTACCAAAGAGAGCGTATCACCACGTTCCTGGATCCTGGCGGGGCCGAGGAAGAGGACGTTTACAACATCGAGCAGGCGGAGATCAGCGTGGGGACAGGCGGCTGGTGGGGCAAAGGGTATATGCAAGGCACCCAGAGCCAGTCAGGTTTCCTGCGGGTACAACACACGGACTTCATTTTTTCTATGATTACCCATGAAATGGGGTTTGTTTTTGGCTCGTTGGTGGTGTTGGCAACTATTGGGTTTATTCTGATGCGTATTTTACGGGTGGCAGCGATTACGCCTGATCCTGCCGCAAAATACATCTGTGCCGGAATAGCGGCCGTTTTTTTCTTTCAAACTGTCGTCAGTGTGGGTATGAACGTTCGGGTTCTGCCTGTGACAGGGTTGACCTTGCCCTTTGTCAGTTATGGCGGTAGCAGCATGATCACCCTATTTATGGGGATTGGTGTCGTCCAATCTATTCTCATGCGCCACCGCAAACAAGAGTTTGGCTAATGACCGTTCGAGTTCGTTTCGCCCCCAGCCCAACGGGGTATTTACACATTGGCGGGGCCAGGACGGCCCTATTTACCTGGATGTTTGCCCGCAAACATGGCGGCCAATTCATTTTGCGTATTGAAGATACCGATTTAGCCCGCACCATTGACGGGGCTATCGAAAATATCATGAGTTCGTTGCGCTGGTTGGGGCTGGAATGGGATGAGGGGCCAGATATTGGCGGCCCTTATGGCCCCTATGTGCAAACAGAACGAGTGGCGATTTATCAACAGTGGGCGCACTGGCTGGTAGACAACGGCCACGCCTACAAATGTTTTGCCACTCCCGAAGAGTTGGAGCAGATGCGGAAGGAATTGGAAGCCAGAGGGGACATGTCGGGGTACGACCGGCGGTATCGGGATTTGCCAGCCGAACAAGTAGCCGCCCTGGAAGCAGAAAAACGGCCGTATGTTATCCGTTTTAAGATGCCTCTGGATGGTGTCACTGTTATTCACGACACCGTGCGTGGTGAAATCACCTTTGACAATAAACAGATGACGGATTACATCCTCCTCAAGTCAAACGGCCTGCCCACCTATCACCTGGCGCATGTGGTAGATGACCACTTAATGAAAATCACCCATGTCACACGCGGGGATGAGTGGATTAACACCGCCCCCTTGCATGTTAACTTGTGGAAAGCGTTTGGCTGGCAGATGCCAGAGTATGCCCACATGCCTGTCATTTTGAACCCCAGCGGCAAAGGCAAATTGAGCAAACGCACCCAATCCTTTATGGATGGGCAGTGGCAGGTGTTGGTGCGGGTAGAGGAGTTCCAGGAAAACGGTTATTTACCCCGCGCCGTGAACAACTTTTTGGCAAATGTGGGCTGGTCGTTTGGTGAAGACCGCGAGATTTTCCCCATCGAGGAAGCTATCGCTCGTTTTGACCTGGCAGATGTGAATCCGGCCCCAACCAGCCTGCCCTACAGCAAACTGGAGTGGCTTAACGGGCAATATATTCAGCAGATGGGGACGATGGAACTGGCTGGGGCAGTCAAGCCGTTTCTAGATGCGGCCGGGTTTGAAGTGAACCCGGAAGCGTTGCTCATTGTCATGCCACCGATGAAGGTGCGGCTGAAAAAACTGACCGATGCAATTGAGTTTTTGCGTTTTCTCTTTGACGATAAACCATTGCCCATAACGGCCGATTCCCTTTTCGACAAAAACCTGCCTCACGAAGCCGCCCTGGATGGGTTTCGCCGCGCGCGTGAACTGGTGCAATCCCTCCACCCCTACGAACTAGAAACCATCAAAACTGGGTTAGAAACCATTGGAGTGAGCGTTAGCACCAACGGTAAACCAGGGCCATTCCTGGGCAAAATGCGCCTGGCAATAACCGGACAGCAGGTTTCGCCCCCGTTGTATGAATCCATGTTGGCATTGGGGCGTGAGCGGGTTTTGTCCCGATTAGACGAGGTGATTGCCCTACTGTCCGGCTGAAAACCGTTTGCTATTCAACCCACCCCAGGTTATAATTTTGCTCGCTCTGAGGGATAGTTCAACGGCAGAACAGCGGACTCTGACTCCGCCAGTGGTGGTTCGAATCCACCTCCCTCAGCCAGAAGCCACCCCAAAAGGTGGCTTTTATTGTTATCATGCGTATGATGTAGTGTGTCATTCGGCACACAATCCTCCAGAGGAAAACATGGGTCTGCGGTTTTACAAAAGCATTCAAATTGGGCCGTTTTTACGCATCAACATCAGCAAAAGTGGTTTGGGGGTTAGCATTGGGCCGCGTGGGTTTCGTTATACCACCGGGCCAACCGGCAAACGGATTACCACCGATTTACCCGGCGGGTTGAGCTATGTGCATCACATTGGCAAGAAAAAAGGTGGCTCCAGCAAATCCCGTTCCCGCCAGACCAGCGAGGTGGAGACTACCCCGGAAGGTGAGCTGCCAGAACCGGGCTTTTTTGCCCCAGGGCGGGAAAAATCGCTCTATCGCGGGCTGATGGCGTATCTGGATGGGCAGGAGAAGGAGGCGTTGCCCCATTTTCTGGATGCGGCCAGCGAGGAGCCGGGGGCAGCTATTTTGGCAGCCAGCATTTTGGGGCACCAGGAGGGTGGAAAGGGTGAGGCGGTTGAACTGCTGGAAGGGGTAATGCAGTCTGAGGCTGAGTTTCCTACGGTCTTGATGGAGAAGTACCTGGCGGATTTTCAGCTGGAGGTAGAGATTACGCCGCATGTAGGAACGGCCGTTCCATTGGATGGCCTGGCAGCGGCTTTGTTGTTAGTGGAACTGTACCAGGAGAAGGGGCGTATCACAGAGGCCATCGGGTTGCTGGAAGAGTTAGAGGAGTTAGCTCCGGCAGCGGCCCTTACCCTGTCGTTGTGTGACCTGTACGCGGCGCAGGAGATGTGGGAAGGGGTCATTGAGCGGGGCAAGGGGGTAACGGCAAAGGATAATGTGACGCTGGGGATTGTGATTTTTTACGGCCGGGCCATGCAAAGTAAGGGGTTACATGAGGCAGCCGTAACCATTTTTACTGAGGCTCTTCGCAGCAAAAGGGAGCGTTTACCAGAACTGCTGCAAGAAGCGCGGTATTGGCGAGCCATCTCCTATGAAAAGGTGGGCAAATCCAGCCAGGCGAAAAAAGAGTTTGAACTGCTGTATGCGGAAAACCCCGATTTACACGATGTTGGCAGTCGGGTTGGGGTGGCCGGGTAATGGTTTTGGGTCTTTCGGATTTTGTGGGGTTTGCTGTAAAACGTGAAACGTGAGCAGAGAAATTTCACGTTTCACGTTTTACATTTTACGTTTCATTGGTTGTCAACCCCCAATCGTTCAAACCAACGGGGGGAAACGGCCGTTTCGCCACCTTTCCACAATTGATAGGTCAACTGCATATGCCCCAGGTGCAGAGCAGTATGGTCAATGACATGCAACAAACACCAGCGCACAGCCACAGAACGGCCGTGTGCCTGGCGGGTGTCCGGTAAATCAGTTTCGGTCAGGGTGGACAAAATGGTGCTGGTTTCCTGGGAAACGGCCGTTAATCGGGCCACCAATTCTGCTGCGTCAGTTGCCTCGGTGATAAATTCGGCCGGGCGGTTGCGCGTGGCGGGCAAACCTGCAATCACTTCGCTAATCCAGAAATGTTCCGAACCGGCTACATGTGCCGCCAAAACAGCCAACGAGTTGGTTGCATGATCCTCACTGCCAGCAATTGGCCGCCAGTTTAACGCCTCAACCGGCAGCCCGGTAATTACGCCTATCACTTGCCGCCGCAAATCTTCAATCATCGTTAAATAACTTTGTACTTCTGGTAACATAAACTCCTTATTGAGGGGAAATTAACCACGAATTAAACGGATGAGGACAGATTCTCAAATACCTGAAACCTGAAACTAACCCACCCCATAAACCAATAACCCAATATACTCCTTTAAGGCGCGGGTTGTCCATTCCAGGTAAGTGGCATTGGGCAACAGGTTGAGCAGATGACCGGCGAGGCTATTTTTTTTCAGCGAGGCCCAATCTGCTTCTGTCACCCAAAAGTCGGTGGGGGCGGGTATGACCTCGAACCCTTGTGCCGTGAACGCCGCCATCGAACGGGGCATGTGAACGGCCGATGTTACCAATAATATCTGATTCATTCCTTTTGGTTGCAAAATCTGTTGGCTGTTGCGGGCGTTTTCATAGGTATTGAGGGAGTCACTTTCCAGCCAAACGGCCGTTTCTGGCACATTTAACAAGTCTATCACCGCTGCCATGTCTGCGGCCTCCGAACCTCTGGCTTCTAACGCGCTGGCTCCTCCCCCACTTAACAAAATGTACTCCGCCTTGCCCTGGTGATACAACCAGGCCGCGTATAACAGCCGATCCCCCGCCTCGTTCACTTCCACCAACGGCCGGGGGAAACTGTGCAGTCGTGTCGCTCCGCCCAACACCACAATCACATCGGCCGTTGGTATTTCGGCCGGGGGGAGGTATTGCCATTCCAGCGACCGCACCAGCAAGGTGGCTACCCAACGGTTTCCCCCCAACCAGAGCAACACTAGAGCTAAAATCAAGGTGGCTCGTGACCAGCTTTGCCGCCGATACAGGAGTAATGCCAAAACCATCAGGCCACAAGCCAAACCCAGGGGATATACAAAAAGAGGCAGGAACTTGGATAAGAATAGGAACATACAATCAGAAGGGCTGGTTGACCGACAGATTTAATAATTGAACATTTAAGGCAGCGGATGAAAAGCGGATAAACGGATAATACTCGACAACCCATCCGTTTCTATCCGTTGCCAGCAGCGGATGAAAAGCGGATAACTAGATAATACTCGACAGTCCATCCGTTTATCTGTTTCTATCCGTTGCCCGTAGCGGG
>CAZPEJ010000284.1:0-6797 GCA_964585465.1 uncultured Ardenticatenaceae bacterium | reverse complement strand
GCTATCTAAACGGGCGGGTGGTGCTACAGGCAAATCGTCAAAGACGTAAGTGGCATCTGCCTCGTACCCTTTGGGGGCGACGGTGGTAACACGGGGGGGCAGGGGCATGTCCAGGGGCGGAGGTAGCTCTTCAGGTTGCGGTGGCGAGACTTTGGTGGCTTCCAAGGGGTCGTCTAGGGGTTCGGCCGTTTCAATGGGTGGAGATAAAGGAGCTGTTTGAATGGGCTGAGGAACGGCCGATAGTCCCGGCACTATCGTTACTTCGTCGGGTGGCAAGGAGGTTGACAGAGAGGGTGGTAACGTAACCGGCGGCTGGCTGGGGTTTAGAATAAAGGTTTGATCGGCACTGGTCAAAACACTGGTTTTGGTACTAGGTGGCACCAGGGCCGCAATAAACGCACTAACCGTTTCGTACCGATCCGACGGCTCTTTGGCTAAAGCCCGCAACAGGGCTGCCGCAGCCCGCGTGTCACGCACTTTGGCAACGGCTGGCGGCTCATGCACATGTTTATACATCATTTGTGTGGTGTTGCCCTGGAAGGGAGGTTGCCCGGCTAACAATTCAAAAATGATGATAGCCAGACTGTATTGGTCAGTGTGGCCGCTAATTTCCCCGCCTACAAACTGCTCAGGACTCATGTAGGCCAATGTGCCGGGCAAACCTGCCGCGTGCATCGTGGAATCCGCCATTAAATTCAGACCAAAATCCACCAGATATGGTGTGCCTTGCTCGTCAAACAGGACGTTACTGGGTTTCAGGTCGCGGTGAACGATGTTCAAGGCGTGGGCGGCATCTAACCCTTGTGCCAGTTGCCCCATGACACCCCATAACTGCTCGCGCTCCATTTGACCGCGATTGTGCCGTTCGCGCAGGGTGCCACCGCGCAACAGGGGCAGGACGAAGTAGCTGCTGCCACGTTCCACCCCTACCTCGTATACCGGGGCGATGTAGGGCAACCCAGCCAGGCGGGCGTTTTGCTGTTGTAGCTGCTGGATCACTTCTTCGCGGTAGCTTAAACGGGCAGAAATGACTTTGACGGCTACTTCGCGCTGGGTTTGTGTGTCCAGGGCGCGGTAAACGGAGGCGGTGCTGCCACGCCCTATTTCTTCAACGAGTTGGTATTGGCCTATTGTGTCCATACGAATGAAAGGTATGGGAGTTTTTCTCGCGCAGAGACGCAGAGGCGCAGGGGGGGGAACCTGTGTGTTTGCGGGAGGGATGAACCCATCGTATTGTTTCTCATTAAGCTGTAAAACCTATCATGATCAGAAGTTAAAATACCATGTTTTTGAATAGTCGCGTCTTCAAAACCTATCAAACATCCTGGGCAAGGTGTTGCAGTTGGCCACGGACAACCACCATTTTCTGGCGGCCCAGGCTCATTATCACAACGGTCTGTTTTATCTGGAACACCATCTCCATCTGCATCAGGACACCCCCCTGCTCCCGGCGGGCCTGGCTCGAATGGGCAATCATCTTGATCGTTTGGAATGCCATCCCCATCACTGTCAATTATTGGGGTATTTGATGGCGGCGGCGTGTCAGTAGGTTGTAGCGTGTTAGTTGGTTGCGGCGTGTTAGTAGGTTGTGGCGTGTTAGTTGCTCGTGGGGTGTTTGCAGGTTGTGGGGTGTTTGTTGATGATGGAACTGGTGGTGAAACAGGTGTTGGAGGGGTGACACCGGGCGGAAGTGTGGCAGTAGGCCCTGACGGGGTAGCTGTGTTGCCGCCGGGTGGGTTGGAGGTTGAACCGGGAACGGCCGTTCCGGTGGGTGATGCGATTCCGGCTGGTAAAGGCAGGGTGGGAGTGGAGGTTGGGTACACGGTGCCGGGGCCAGCGGTAAAGGTGGCATTTGCGGTGGGGCCGGAGCTAGAAGCGTTGTCTGGGGTGTTGGTGGGGGTGGGAACCAGGTCAGAAACAGGCACCCACTCCTCGTAATGGGTAATATCTGGTGTACTAGGGTCGCTGCCTGTGAGCAAGCTGGTTTGCCCTTGCGTTAACACCTTTTCCGATGCTTCACCAGTAAAAACACAGCCACCTTCTGGGCTTTCTTTAACCAGACAGGCTACTTCTAACTCAAAGGGTTGTTCATTGTAACGAACCCCCATCAACCCATTGTCTGTCAGGGTGACATTACCCAAAAGGGCTGGATTAGTGACAACCATAGTAACGGGGTTTTCTGGATGGATGTAGATGACGATTCGGCCGTTTTGTACTTCCAACTTTGTCTCGTTAGCCCCATCATAACCCGCAATGGTTTTAATCCGAACCTGGCTACCTGATCCCTGGTGGAAAAAGAGCTGAGAATTCCCAGGAAAAGCCATCGCTTTTACTTCGCTGCTATCCCAGGTATCAATAGCATCCGCGACAGGGATTTCCTCTGTTGTGTTATCCGGCCTGGCAATAAGAACTACACCAGAATCTTCTGCATTCACCACCGCCAGTGTTGGTAACTCGATGGGCGGTAGGGTGGGGGTGGCTGCTGCGGTGGGAACGTCGTTTTCTGTGCCGCTGCCACGAAAAAGAAAAAAGCCCAGAGCAACCAGGGCCAGCAGCACAAACACGGCTCCACCCACGTAGGCGTATTTTCCCAGGGGGGGAGCGGTACGTATTAACTGACCACCAGGGATTTCCAGGACAACGGCCGTTACATTATCATCGGTGTGCCGTTCTACAGCCCGCTTAACCAGCGTTTTAGCTGCATCGGCCGCATGATGACCCAGGGCTACCTGGGCGATTTCTTCACTTTCCAGATAATGCCCAGGGCCATCGTGCCGTGTTTTTATTAACCCATCCGAACATAACACCAGCCGATCCCCTGGCGAAAGGGGTAAACCCTGGTTGCGTTGGGCACTTTCTTCCTTGCTGGAACTGTTGTGATAAATGCCTAAGTCCACTGCCAAATCAGCATCATACCCAATGGAGCGTACCAACTCTTCAGCTTTTGGGTGTTTCACGGCGTTTTCTGGGGTGAGCCGCCCCAGCAGCACCATTTCTCGCGCCCAGGTGTGATCCTGGGTCAATTGCCGAATGGAGCCGTTGCGTACCAGATAGACGCGGCTATCACCGACGTTTGCCAGATACAACTTGTGTTGATGGACGGCAACCAGGGTAGCAGTGGAACCCATGCCCTGTTTTTCTTTGTCGCGGCGGGCTTCGCGGTAGACAGCCTCATTGGCCTTTTGCAGGGCAAATTCTAATAAAGCGGGAATATCGTCTGGAGTTCCCAGACGGCTATTTTGGATTTGTTGCAGTGTGACCTGCACGGCAAGTTCGGCGGCTCGTTCGCCAAAGTTACTGCCGCCAATGCCATCGGCGACGATAGCGATGGTCAGGGGGGTGCCATCGGCCGTTTCCAGGTGACGCGCCTCCATTCTATCTTCCAGGTTGGAGCGTCCACCCATATTTTGAGACAGGCCATATTCAACAGCAAAAGAGTTAGAATTGTTCTGGGTCATGGCATACCCTCTACTGTTTTAACCAAAAAGGCCCCGCTTTTTGGGTTTAGGGGCATCCGCACTTTTGGATGCTACCACACCGCTGCCTGCTAACATACTTAATTCTTTGCCTAATTCTAATAATGCCAGGCGGTGTGCCGGGTTTTTAGCCAGGCAGCCATCAATGATGAGCGTGTCTAACTCGGCAGAAATGTTTTTTGACAGTAACCGTAAGGATGTGGGGCGGGATTGTTTAATGCGATCCGTCAAGGTACGTTCATTGCGCGATTCAAAAGGCAAATGCCCGCCCAATGTGCGGTACAGCACCACCCCCAACCCCCACACATCCACTTTCATGGGGTCAAATGCGTGAAGTTCGGGGGCTGCCATGTCTATTTGGGCCAGTTGTTCGGGGGACATGATGTATAACGACCCCCCTTGTGGTGGGGCGACGCGGGTGGCAATGCCAAAATCTACTAATACGGGAGCAAAGGGCTGGCCTGCCTGTACCGGGCGACGAAACAAGATGTTCTCCAGTTTCAGGTCGTTGTGGGCGTATTTTTTTTGGTGAATGTGATCCAGGGCACGAGCAACTTCTACCCCGATGGTGGCTGCTTCTTCGGGTGAGAGGGGGCCGACTTTTTCCAAATACTCCTCCAATGTGCCGCCTGACAGATATTCCATCACAAAAAAGGGTGGGCTTTGCGGCAAATCAACCGCGTTGGCATAATAAACGCTGGCTTTGTCCTGGCGGGGAATGGGGTGGAGTTTGACGATGTTGCGATGGTTGAAACGTTGGATGAGTTCTGCTTCTTTGACAATGGAACGGGCATAGGAGGGGTCGTCGTGTCGGGAGCAGATTTTTACTGCCACGTCTTCTGGTCGGCCTGCTTCGGTGGCGCGGTAAATGAAAGCGAAACCGCCGGAAGCAATGTGTTCGTGAAGTGTGTAACGGCCGTTATATAGCTTTGACCCTTTCAAAATCTATCTCCTGGTTTTTGTTTATCAATTCGTACTGCACGGGTGGCACGAGTGGAGCGGAACTCACTCGACAGGGTATCGCTGCTGGGTTGAACACTCTGGAACTCTAATTTCACCCCGCCCCGCTCGACGCGGGCCAGTTCAATTTCATCCCCGTCTTGCAACTCTTTGGTGACCAATGGGGTCAGGCGTACCCCGTTGACATATGTTCCGTTGGCACTGTCTTCGTCCCGTATGGCAAAATGATCTTCTTCGTCCAAAATGGTGCAGTGGCGGCGGCTGATGGGGCTGGTTTCGTCTTGTGCCTGGAAAATTAGTTCAGCATCTTGTTTAGAACGGCCGATAGAGGTGGTGCCGAATATCTCCAGATGTTTTCCGACACTACTGTCTCCTTCTTTGACAATCAAATACGCCTTTGTTTCGGTTTGTCGCGCATACCGCCGGGTTAAGCGGTCTATTCCCTTCATGACGGTTTCACGCACGGATTTCACCGGGCCGCGATTTCGGCCAAATACCACGACGGCAACTGCCACTAACACCAAAAGGATACTGGCAATGAGAATCCCATTTTGTGAAACGAATGTGGTAATGGTTTGTGTGTTGTCAACGGCCGGGGTGATAGTGATGGATGGGGTGATGGTTTCTGTGGTGGTTACGGTGATGGTTGGTGAAGGAACGGCCGAAATAAACGAAACTGTTACCGCTCCTTCTAGTGGTGTTTGACCAGTGAACCCCAACTCATCGGTTGCTTCTACCGTCAGTGTTGCTTCCTCACGCTCTTCCTCACACGGTTTCCAGGCAAAAACGACCTGATTATCAGTGATGGCACTTTCAGCATCTACTGGCACCCCATCTACCAGCAATGTTGCCTGGTTCAGGGTGCGGGGTGCTGTGGCATCCGTAAAAATAGCCCTTGCCAAAACCTCTTGGGTCAGATCGGCCGAATCGCAGGTAATGTCGTCCCCATCTTCTGGCGATTGAATGCTGATGCGGGGGGCAGACAACGTAACCGAGTACTCAATGTCATCAAAGGTCAACCCATCTGGGGTAGCAATTCGCACCACTCGACTGGCTGCGCTGTTAGAGGTAGAACGGTAGGTGACACTGTATTGGCGGCGATACGATTCGACGACTTGCCGATAGGTTGCATTGAGGCTGTTAATGTCCTCGTAAAATGTAACAGTTCCTCCGCTTTGATTTCCCAAATCTACCAGGGGTTGTGTGTTATCCCGCCCATCTACCAAAATTGTATAGATAGGAATTTGCACGTTTAGGGCCTGATCAATCAAATTGTCCGCATCTGCCGCGTTTCCTCTTTCTAATGCACCTGAAAAAAGGAAGATGAGTTTGGGATTGTTATTGCTGTCTTCCAGATCAAAGTTGCCCAGGATGTTCCCCAAAGCTGGTAACGGCCGGGAAGCACAGTCTGAGTTATTGCAGGGTGGTGTAAAAGCATCCAGGGCATCGGAAATAGCAACGGGGTCTGTGGTGTATCCCCCCGTCAATGATACTGCCTCTTCCACCTGAATGACAGTAACAGCGACATGATCATCTGGCCCCATCAGTTCTGTGAAGTTGAGAATGCCTTCTTTGGTTTTGGGCCACCGCTCCCCTTGGGACATGCGGATACCGGCATCAATCACAAAATGCACCCATAACCCACCTTCATTGGAGGGAATGGGGGTAGAGTTGGTGGTAACAGGTTGGTTGTCTTCCGTCAGAATGATGGAGGCGGGATCGAGGGCTAAGATGGGTTTCCCTTCCGCGCCCAGGGCACGAAACCCAATGGTTACTTCGGGGAATTTTGATTCGTCTTTGTAGGTAATAAGAAGTTGGGCAGGGGGAGTTTGCGCCTGTGCCAGTGAGATGCCTGGCAGAAGTGAGAAAAATACAAGGATAGCAACTACTGGTAGACGGCGCATATTTCTCCTTTTCCCTACGGACTAAATTTCAAAACATAATTGGTATGCGCTGGCTTATGGGCATCTATAATACTCTCTATCATAGTAACATTCAAGCCTCTTTTAGCACGAGGAATGGTTATGGTAAAGGTGAAGGCTTCTAAACTGCTGTCGGTGTCATTAATGTTGGGTGTTACGCCGGTATAAATCTCCAAGATGCGAGACAAAGCCCATTTGGTGCCGCGCCGGGCATAAATCTGGTGAGCTTCGGTGAGGACAGAGCGGCGTTGGGTATCGCTCCAGCTGTCGTCAAAAACAAGTTCAAACCAGTTTGCCAGCCAGGGGAGGAAGTCGTGTGGGGCGGTGTCGGGGTCGAGGTAGAGGTCAAAGTTGTCTATGTTCCACTCAATGGGGGTGAGGATGGATTCAAAAATCGCCAGGAAACGGGACATGAACTTTTTGTCGTCGTGGTAAATGC
>CAZPEJ010000283.1:0-6835 GCA_964585465.1 uncultured Ardenticatenaceae bacterium | reverse complement strand
TTGGTAATATAGAGTAATGGTTGTCAATTGGCGTAAAGTCTACTCCACACTTCTTTCGCTGGTAGCGATTGGTTTGTTAGCGGTAGGGATTGCCCAAACCCCCGGCTACACCCCCCTGTTTTCCTTTTTCCTCTTGCTCATTCTGGCAATTTTTACCCAAAGCACCGTTTCCTCTTTGGTGGGTGGCACGGTGAGTTTGTCGGTCAGTTCGGCCATCAGCCTGGCGGCAGCCCCACTCTATGGCCCGGTGGCGGCCGCTTTTGTGGCGATGGCGGCCGAAGTGGGGTTGTGGGTGATTAACATTTACACCGACCGGCCTAACTGGCAACGGGCAGTGGAGCGGCTTGGGGTCAACATGGGCATGAATGGGGTGGCGGCGTTGCTGGCTGGGGAGGTGTTGGTAATAACGGCCGATTGGCTTGGCCCACAAACGGTGTGGGGGGCAACCATCCCCTGGTTACTGGCTGCTTTGGTAGGCGACCAGGTCAACCTGTGGTTGTTAACCATCATCATTTACCTGGCTCACGGCGTGAAACCCCTGATTACCTGGAAAGAAAACCAGTGGGCCATTCCCATTAACGTCCTGGTGATGAGCATTGGTGGTGGATTACTCTCGCTGGCTGTGCGCGAATTTGGGTTGTTAGGGGTGGCTATCTTCTTCCTGCCTATTGTGCTGTCCTCTTACTCTTTCCGCCTCACTACCAACGCTACCAAAAAACAGATGGCTGAGTTGGAAGGGGTGGTGACTTTACGCACCAAAGACCTGGCAGATGCCAACGGCCAACTGGCAGAAAAAAATCAACAACTGGGTGAAGCCAATGCCCAATTGGAAAATGCCAATCAGACGTTGGCGGGTTTGCATAAAGAAAAGGATGCGTTTTTAGCCGTGTTGACCCATGATATGCGAACTCCCTTAACCAGTATTAAAGGGTATGCCAGCATTTTGCGAGATCGGGAACTGCCCCGCGAGCAGCAAATTAAAATTTGTAAGGTGATTTTGCAAAGCCAGGAAACGTTGTTAGAGATTGTGAACAATATCCTGGAGATTGAAAAACTCCAGTCGGGAACCCCTGTTTTGTTGGAGTATTCCCAGTTTGATCTGGCGTTGTTGCTCAAAACAACGGCCGAAACATTGGAAGCCCCGGCCCAGGAAAGGCGTATCCAGGTGATTTATGATCCGGTGCCATCGCCGATCTTGATCAATGGGGATGTCCAAAAGATTCAGCGGGTGTTATTAAATCTTGTTTCCAATGCGGTGAAGTACACCCCAGAAGGGGGGCAGGTGAAGGTGGAGGTGGGGGTAAACGGCCGTTTTGCCACCGTTTGTGTGTCTGATAACGGGTATGGCATTCCTGCGGACGAGCTGCCTTACATTTTTAACCGCTTCACCCGCGCCAAAAAACACCAATTTATGGCAGTTGGCACAGGGTTGGGGTTAGCGATTGTGAAAAGTTTTGTGGATGCCCATAACGGCGAAATTACTGTGCAAAGCGAAGAAGGCGTGGGCAGCATCTTTACCATGACGCTGCCCTTGTGAGTGGTTGTTTATCGTTAAACCTGTTATCGGTCGTCAAATACATCTTTGTTGCGAGAGACTAACGTCGGCTCACCCAGTTTGCGTCGGCCTTCGGGATTGGCAATAACGAACCCCAATAACAAGAACATTTGCATAAAGATGGTGATGAGAAGGGTGACTCCCAACTGTAATCCCCACTCTGGAATAGACCGGGGAATGCCCTGACGGTATAAAAAATCGGCCGTTATGGTGCCTTGATTAAACAAATATAGGGTAAGCGCATAAGCAATTGCCAACGAAATCAGCAACCATACCATTTGGATTAAGGTTTTGCTGGCACTTCCTCTGCGGCGGGCTACTTCTTCTTCTTTTTTTCTATCCAGGCGCATAATTTCCTCCAAACATCAACTCATTTGTTGCCCAGTACCGTTTCGCTGTACCATGATGATTTCAGACAAAACGCTGACAGCAATTTCTTCCGGTGATTCTGCATTTAATTCTAACCCCAATGGGGCGCGAAAAACAGCTAAATCGGATTCCTGAATCCCATCTGTCAGTAGCAGCTTTTTCGTTTCTGCCCACCGCCGTTTGCTGCCCATGACACCAATGTAGGCGGCTGGAGTGCCTGTTAACTTGGGTAATAACGGCCGATCTACCATCATGTTTCGGGTGACAATCACGATATAGGTGTTGCAGGTGATGGGGCAGGCGGCCAATGCCTGCTCGATGGTACCTGGCAAATACACATCTGCCTGAGGAATTAGCTCCGGTGTCACCAGTTCTGCCCGATCATCGGTGACAACCACCCGAAACCCTAACCAGTGAGCCAGATGGGCAATCGCTCGCCCCACATGCCCACACCCAATCACAAATACGGTTGCCGGAGGGGGATATGGCTCCAAATAAATCTCCAATTCGCCCCCACAAACCCCTGGGTCGCCCCGCCCCGGCTCTACCAGGGAGTAGGGAACAACGCGCGGCTGCCCGGCTTGCAAGGCTGCCTGGGCTTCTTGAATGACCAGGGACTCCATTTGCCCGCCGCCGATGGTGCCAGAAATTCGGCCGTTTTCATACACCAGCATCTTGGTTCCGGCATGGCGTGGCACAGACCCCCGCGCTTTGATAATAGTTGCCAGCACCACAGCCTGCCCGGCCGTTTGGGCTTGCAATAGTTCGGCGAGAAGGTGGTTGGTCTGGTTGTTCATGGTTGTTAACAAGCGTCTATACTGCGTAGGGTTATCAATTGATATTTTGCTGAAGGGGGTTAGAGATTGGAGATTAGAGATTCGCCAATCGCCAATCTCTAATCTCCAATCTCAGGGAAAACGTTAGTTTATGCCCTTTCTGAGTATAAAGATAACTTCCCGTTTTTGTTCGTAGTAACCGCTTCAGCGGTTTGGACGACGAAAGTTGTTACCACGAACTAATTTCTGGACGTTCACTTAGGGGGAGGCGACGCACCAGCCAGCAACCCAGGCGGTTTTGCTATTATCGGGCAGGGCAACGGCATAGAAGGGAAGTTGGGCACGTTGTTCCGCGTTTGCCAGGGATTGAACCACTCGCACCTCGCTGCCGACGATATTAACGGCCGTTCCTGCAACAAATAACCGGTCATGGTTTAGCGTGTCTGGCCCAAAACTGTTGCCCAAAATCGCTTGTTGCCCATCTGCCAAAACCCCACACTGCCCACGCGCCGCACACTGGTCACTACACGCCACCACCGCCTGCCCACTCAACAAAGCCTGGGGATCTGTGGCGGTGGGTGTGCCCCGGCCGCAAGCCGCCACCAGCAGAAATACACCCACCCAAACCAGATGGCACAACCCCCGAAAACGCCCCCATTGTCTTGAGAGGTAAACCGAAATGTATTGGTTCATAAACCTCCAATAGCTATGAGCTATCAGCTATTAGCTATCAGCTATCAGCTATTAGCTATCAGCTGACGGCTGACGGCTGATCGCTGACCGCCAACCGCCATTTCCCCCCTACCGCCAGTCCCAGATAACTTCCCCGTTGAGGATATTTTGCACCTGGGTGGCAAACTCCGCAGGTTTCAACGGTTTGCTAATAAACCCATCAAACCCAACCTGCCTGGCTTTGAGCATATCTTCTGCCAATGTACCGGCCGTTACCGCCACCACTTTGGCCTGTTTTAAGGTGTCGTGGTGACGCACAGCGTGTAAAAAATCATACCCGCTTTGCCCCGGCATGTTGATGTCCACCAAAAACAGATTCACTTCTGGCAACCTCTCGGCAAAGGAGATTGCCATTTCAACCGATTTGCGGGCATAACACCGGTTGGCCCCTCCCAGGCGCAGCAAATCCAGGGTAATGAGTTGGGCATTGGGGTCATCCTCAATCAAAATAATGTACGCTTCTTGAAGTGATATGTTCATCATGTATGGGGCAGTATTGGAAATAAAGAGAGGTATTGTATTGCCTTTCCGATAAACTTTAACAGATTCAAACCTTATTCCCAATTACATTTATAAACAGTCAAACAATCACGTTTCACGTTTCACGTTTTACGTTCCACGTTTTACGTTTCACATTGTAGTTTATCAAAGGAGTTTGTCAGGAGGCAAACGGGATTTCTTTCTGGGTAATGGGCAAGATGATGGTGAACTTGCTACCTCCCCCAGGGGCACTATCCAGGGTGATGGTGCCACCATGCCGTTCGATCAGGTGTCGGGTGATGGGCAACCCCAACCCTGTGCCAATCCGTTTACGAGCGGCCGTTTCATCCACCTGACGAAATTCCTGAAAGATGATTTCTTGATATTGGGGGGCGATGCCAATGCCGGTATCTTCGACGATGAGATAGAGCAAGTGGTCTTTGGGGTGAACACGCAAGGCGATGTACCCTTCTTCGGTGTATTTGGCGGCATTGCCCAACAGGTTGATCAAGGCTTGTTTTATTCGCATTTTGTCTACTTGCACCAGGGGCCAGGCGGCGGGATAGTCGCGTATCAGTTCAATCGGTTTGTCCAGAATCAGCCCGCGTGTGTTGGTCATGGCTTCTTCACAAATGTGGTGCAAATCGGCCGTTTCCAGATGTAGCTTAAACGCACCAGCGGTAATCTGGGCCATGTCCAGTAGGTCATTTAAGACATAGAGCAGATGCCAGCCTGCCTGTTCCACCCGCCCCAGATAATCAGATTGTAACTCGTTCACCGGGCCGCGCCCGCCCTGCGAAAGAATGTGGGCAAAGTTGACAATCGCGTTTAGCGGGGTGCGTAACTCATGACTGACGTTGTTCATGAAGCGGGTACGAATATCTCGTTCATTAACAGCCTCTTGTCTTGCCAGTTCCAACTGTTCATTGAGAAATTGCAGCCGCGCATTGCTGTGGCTCAACGCTTCCTGAATTTGGAATAACTCATCCCGTCGTTCCTGGGCACGCTGATGGAGATAGGTGACAGATTCAACGGCCGTTTGCCACTCCAGGGCGGATAAATAGGAAACGGCCGCTATCACCAGCGAAAGAATAATAGGGCCGACTAAAGTAACCGCAGTGTCAAAAGACATCCCCGAATGGAGCGTTACACCTACTACCATGAGGCCAGAAGACACAGCCCAGGTGGTAAAACTGGCAATAGGGGCAATCATCATACTGCTGGCAGCCACAAAAATAACAAAAAAGTAAGGTAACAGGCTATTGGGTTGCCAATCCCGTATTAACACCAGGGTGAGCAAAAAAAGGTGAACGGCCGTAAAAACCCCTCCCCCAACCGCCTGCTTTTCCCGTTTGATCAACACCCAGGCTACTCGCGCCGCCAACGGCGACCCCACCGCCACCACTAGATAATGCCACACCTCACCTAGCGTGGAAAACCCAACAACCATGAACAACCCCAACACAACCGTGATAAAGGTGATGATAGGGATAATTAGGATACTTGTGTCGCCCCGAAGCTCTTTTGCGTATGCCCGGTTCATGGTAGCTGGTTTTGATTCAGTACTCAGTGTTCAATAGCGGTTACTGCAAAACATTATGTATACTGCATAAGGTCATCAATTGACATTCTGCTGAAGGGGATTAGAAATTGGAGATTAGAGATTGGCCCATCTCTAATCCCTAATCTCCAATCTCACAATAAAAAATGTCAGTTTATGCCCTCTGTGAGTATATTTGAATCATGACGAACAAACTTGTTACCTCTGTTTATATTCCATTGTAAAACAGGGTTGCCAGGCTGCCATATAAATTGTGTGAATAGATACTCCGGGTTTTTGGGATTTTGTGAGGTTTGCGTGAAACGTAAAACGTGAAACGTGAAATTTCTCCGGTCACGTTTTACGTTTCACATTTCATTCGTTGTCAACCCCTGAGTTCCCAAAGAACCACCTTTCATGGCAAACCCCACAAAATCGGAAAGACCCTCAGTTATCACTTCCCTCATCTACATACCAACCCAGTGCTTCCAAATTGGCGGTTGCCAGCAGTTCGGCTGGTACATCGGCCAGGGTCATGGTGGCTTCAGCGGCCAGGGTGCCATCGGGTAAGAGGATATGCCCTTCTGCCTGCCCCAAACGGCCGCGCAGTTTAATCACCCGGCCGATGATTTGCAGCGGGGTTTCTGTGGGGACGGGGTGGCGGTATTTCACTTCCAGCTTGAGAGAAAACATAAAATGGTGATGGTCGCCAATGAGAGCCACCCGCCCAACAACTTCGTCTAAAACGGCCGCTACAATGCCACCATGTACCACCCCTGGATACCCCTGATATACCTCTGGGATGGTGTGATGGGCAATTACCTCGTTTCGGCCGTTATCATAAAACTTCATGTACAGACCACGCGGGTTTTTGCGGCCACACACAAAACAGTCGTCGGAATTGGGTTGCAGGGTCAGGTATTTGGGGGTCATGGGGTCAAGTACACCACCTTCCCCATCTGTTTGGTATCGTAACCAGCCAGACGGGAAACGGCCGTTTTGAATGACACCTCATGGAGCAAGTCGAAAAACGGCCGAAAACGCTCCTGTTCAAAATAACGGCGAGGAATCGCCAGATCATACCGTTCCTGCGCCAGTGGCACAAAATCCAGGCGCAACGCCCCGGCCGCCGCCTGAATGCCCAACCCGGCATCCGCCACCCCAGAGGCTACCGCCGCCGCCACCGCCAGATGGGTGTACTCCTCCCGCTCATACCCGCGCACCTGGGCGGGCACAATACCCAATTTACCCAACTCATAATCTAGTAATACCCGCGTACCTGCCCCGCGCTGCCGATTGACAATTTGCACCTCTAGATTGGCCGCGTCTGCCCAACCCATTACCCCCTTAGGGTTGCCGGGTGGCACCATCCACCCCTGCTCT
>CAZPEJ010000282.1:0-6845 GCA_964585465.1 uncultured Ardenticatenaceae bacterium | reverse complement strand
AGTTTGATAGATACCAGCGAAAACATTGTGGACGAGGCATTTGAACAAGGCCCTGGGACACAACCACAGCCAACTCCAGTTGTTGTGCAACCTGTCATCGTCACAGTCACCCCGCCGGGGGTGATTTTAGTGCCCGAAGGCAGCGGCACCAGCAGCCCTGGCACGGCCACACCTTATACCGTTGTCTCTGGCGATACCTTGATTGGCATTTCGCAACGATTTGGGGTCACCGTGGATAGCATTAAAGCCGCCAATGGCCTTACTTCCGATCTGATAAAGATAGGTGATTTGCTTTACATCCCGGCTCGCTAACAACTATCTACATGAGTCACGACAGCTCTAAATCCGGCAAAATTCGTGGTTGGATCAATAAGCAGTGGGTCAACCGAATGCCACGCATTCTGCGGTTGCCGCTGGAAGATGCGTTCCAACCCGAATCGCTGGAGGAACGCCTGCTCCCCAACGAAGAAGTGCAGTTGGTGGTTCACATGGCCTGGTACCGAGACCTGGTGGGGATCATCATGTTTGGGTATGGGTATTTTGTGTTTGGTTTGACGATTGTGGCAACGGCCGTTTCCCTCGTTGCATCCTTTTTGTATCAATACAGCCTTTATTATGCCCTGGCCCCCCTGGGCATCTATTTGTTGGCACTTCTGACGGCGTTTTATGAATGGCTGGAGTTTCGCCAATGGCGTTTGGTACGCACCAACGCCCGTTTTATCATCTCCAAACCCATTCACAATAGTTGGCCCTATGTGGACAACATTGACCTGAAAAATGTCCCCAACGTCATTGACACCAACCTCACCAACCACCCGGTTTGGCGTATTTTCCAGCTATGGACTGGGGCCAGAGACCTGGCGATCAGTTTATCGGGGTACAAATTTGTCAGTGGCACCACAGTGGTTGCAGACCCTATCACCTTTCCAGACGTAATGCCCCAGGATATTCAAAAACTCCGTCTGCTTGTTTTCCCGGTGCCCAAACCTCCCAGCCCCCAGAAAGTTGTTTTCCCCGAACCTCAGGCGGTAATTTTCCCCGACCCCCAAGAAGTTCTTTTGCAACGCCCTCGCCGCAGCAACATGCCTCTGGCGTTGCCAGAACCTGAAGAAACCCCACCTCCCAGCGAAAAGACATAAAAAAGAGGCTCGTGATGAGCCTCTTTTTATTTTTGGGGTAGATAAAAAATGGGTGTAGCTGTTCAGCCTCTCTGGGATTTAACCGCAAAGAACGCAAAGGTTTCTCTTTTCTTTGCATCCTTTATGCCTTTGCGGTGAATCGTTACAAATGGGTCATGTTTGAAGCAGTTGGCGAACGGCCGTTAAAGCCGCCTCGTAATCTGGTTGATCCCCAAACTCATGCACATACTCCGCGTAAACCACCCGGTCATGGGCATCCACCACAAACACAGAGCGTTGCTCCAGGCGTAAATCAGGAATATGGGTGCCATAAGCATCACCAAAATTCATATCTTTATGGTCAGAGAGGGTTTGTACTCGTTCAATGCCATTGGCCCCACACCAGCGACGTTGGGCATAGGGCAAATCTGCACTCACGGTCAACACCACCACATTCTCCCCCAGCCCAACGGCCGCTTCGTTAAATCGGCGCGTCTGGGTATCACAAACACGGGTGTCTATCGAAGGCACAACCGAAATCAACCGCACCTTCCCTGCTGAATCAGCCAGCGTCACCTGGCTCCAATTATTAGCCGTCAGGCGAAAGTTGGGAGCCATATCCCCCGATTGCAACATTCTCCCCTTCACATTCAACCCACGCCCCAACAAACGGACAGCTCCTGCACGCTCTTCTGTCATAAATTCTCCCTATGTGAGCATCCCAAAATAGGTTCGTAGTAACGACTTTAGTCGTTCAGACCACTAAAGCGGTTACTACAAACAAATCAATTCCAATCCAATAAATTAACATCACCGGTATAAGGCTCCACATCGGTGGCTTCGGGGCCTTTGCGGGTTTCTTCCACGTCGTACAAAATCCACTGTCCATCTTCCATCTGTTCTGGATCGGCAAAACTGCTGGATTTGTGGAAAAATATCTCTTCTCCGGCCCCACGAATAATGAACCCGTACCCTTTTTTGGCGTTAAACCATTTCATTCGGCCGATATATTTGCCTGTTTGTGGGTCAATTTGAATGGTTGCCGGCACGGGGAACTCTTTTTCCTCCCGATTCTCTTTGCTGCTGTCATAAACAGGTGGCTCTGCTACAGGAGGAGGAGCATAACGCTCGCGGCGGGGAGCCGGAGCCGAGTGGGTGGGAACGGCCGTTAATCGTTTTAAGGAGGCTGGTTCAACTGGCAACCCAGCCTGACTCAATCGTCGTTGCATTTCTACGGTAAAAAGGATTTCTTCGCCATTTTCATCTGTCGCCCATCGGTCTTTGAAGTTCATACAGTGTCTCCGAAATAAATAAGTGGTTATTTTTTCTTCTTGCCATTACTGGCAGGTTCAGCGATTAAGGAAAGTTGTTGCGGAACGGCCGTTTCCTCCTTTTCCGCCTCTGCTACACGAGCCACAAGTTTGACAGCTCCCGTAACCCGGTTGCGTGTATTTAATGAAATAACCTCTCGCGGTTTGCTAGACCGGCTGCCCACGATAGGCTCTTTCAAACTCACTCGTTTGGTAGAACCAAGTGCTGTGATTATTATAACCTCACTTTCCTCAGAACCCACAACCACAGAAACCACCTCTTTCGCCTCCCCAGACGGGCGCAAATTGATCACCCCCTGCCCATGCCGCCCTTGCACCGGATACTCACCCATAGGGGTCGCTTTGGCCCAGCCGTTATCGGTAATGCTCCACACATACCCATCTGGTTGTGCCAGTTCCATCGCCACCACCCCATCTTCCTCGCCAGACAGTTTGATGCCCATCACCCCACCAGCAGGTAATCCCATCGGCCGAACTTCCTCCTCCTTAAAACGAATCACCTGCCCGGCGGCCGTTGCCAACACAATCTCCTCTTCGCCAGAGGTAGCCTTTACCCACCCCAACGAATCCTCCACCGGCACATTCATCACGGTAAACGGCTCGCTGGTAATCCCCGGCAAGTCCTCGATCCGAATCCGTTTCACCACACCAGCCACCGTTGCCAAAGAGAGATACCCGGTTGAAGTGAAGGAAAGTACCAGAGCAGATGCCAGTTGATCTTTGCGGTTTAGCGTGGTCATATCTGCATAATGTGTGCCTTCGCCCACCCCCAAAGCCTGGGGCAACTGGTAAACGGGCAGCCCCACCCCACGCCCATCGGTCATAAACAGATACAAAACATCCTGTGTGCTGGCTTCCAACAAAGCAAAAGGTTGTTCGGTCGGTTTGAGGGGGATTTTAATCATGTCGTTGTTGGGAGTGCGGCCAATGGTGCCTTTTTCGCCCACCAACACCCACACATTCTCGTCTGGCAGCAGGCTATCGGCCGTTATGATCTTGCTGTCGGCGGCATCCACAATTTGGGTGCGGCGGGTATCAGCATATTGGCTTTTAATCTCCAACAACTCTTGTTTAATCTCGCGGCGCATCAAAACCTGGTTCGCCAATAACTGTTCCAGCCGTTTAATCTCCTTCTGTTTTTCGTTGTATTCGTCTTTTAATTTACTCCGTTCCAGAGCAGCCAGGCGGCGCAGTTGCATATCCAGGATGGCCTGAGCTTGGGCTTCACTGAAGGCAAATTTTTTGATCAGGTTGTTGCGGGCAGTATCGGCCGTTTGTGAACGGCGAATCGTCTCAATCACCGCATCCAATTGGTCAAGGGCTTTTAACAACCCTTCCAAAATGTGCGCCCGTTGCCGTGCCCGCGCCAGGTCGAACTCACTCCGCCGCCGCACCACTTCCAGACGATGCTCCAAATAAACCCGCAACGCCTGTTTTAAGGTCAAAACACGCGGCTCCCCGTTCACCAAAGCCAGTAAGGAGATACTAAAAGTGCTTTGCATGGGGGTGAGGTGGAACAGGTCGGCCAGAATTTTTTCCGGTTCCACATTGCGGGTGGTTTCCAAAATAATTCGCATCCCATTTCGGTCAGATTCATCCCGCAAATCGGTGAGACCCTCAATACGGCCGTCTCGGTGCAAATCCGCTATACGAGCCAGAAGATTGGTTTTGTTGGCCTGATAGGGCAACTCTGTGACGACAATACGCGACTTATTACGCTCCATCTGCTCCAAATGAGCCTTCGCCCGCACCGTGATACGCCCGCGCCCGGTTGCATAGGCACTGGCAATCACATCCGCCCCATCTTCCTCCGCTTTGTAGCGAAAAATCAACCCTCCCGTTGGGAAATCTGGCCCCTTGATAAACCGCATCAAATCTCCCACCGACACATCATCCAACCTCTCCCAACTATCCAGCATATACGCCAGCGCATCCACCACCTCACCCAAATTGTGTGGTGGAATGTTGGTTGCCATCCCCACCGCAATACCAGACGAACCATTGACCAGTAAATTGGGGATAGTAGCGGGCAAAACCAACGGCTCTTTCAAGGAATCATCAAAGTTGGCCCCAAAATCTACCGTACCTTTATCAATATCCGCCAAAATATCATACCCCATGCGGGACATGCGGGCTTCGGTATAACGCATCGCGGCCGCTTCATCCCCATCTATGCTGCCAAAGTTCCCCTGCCCATCCACCAGGGTATAACGCATAGAAAAATCTTGTGCCAACCGCACCATCGCATCGTAAACGGATTGGTCGCCGTGTGGGTGGTATTTGCCCAGCACTTCACCCACCACACGGGCCGATTTTTTGTAAGGGGAATCCGGGCGCAACCCCATATCGTGCATGGCGTATAAAATGCGCCGTTGTACCGGTTTTAACCCATCGCGGGCATCGGGCAACGCCCGCGACACAATGACGCTCATGGCATAACTCAAGTAGGATTCACGCACTTCGTGATCAATATCAATTTGTCGAATCAGTCCAATTTCCATAATGTGTTGCGCTTGCTGTATCACCCTTTTCTCCTCTCTTTATGGCACAGGCAATACAGGTGATAAATGTGTAAATGAAAAATTTGTTCTAATTTTTGCGCGTCAACTATAGGCAATTTTCAGAGGGGTGTCAAACTGTTGTCCGTGCAAATTTGTGGTGAAAACACGAGGCATTGTGAGAAATTATTTGGGTTCTTTGGGAACTCAGGGGGGTGACAACCAATGAAACGTGAAACGTAAAACGTGAAGCGTGAAATTTCTCTGGTCACGTTTTACGTTTCACGGCAAATCCCACAAAATCCGAAAGACCCATTATTTTATCTGGGCAGGTGTAACAGGTTTGACAAGTCTGTCAGGTCTTTATTCAATAGACATATTGACAATTATCAATACATAGATTATCATATTGACGTATATCAATATGATAAATTTGATGTCTGTTGGAGGTTATTGATGATTAACAAAAATTTACCCGTCGCCATCATTGGTGCAGGGCCGGTGGGGCTGGCAGCCGCCGCCCATTTATTGGAACGGGGAGAAACACCCTTGATTTTTGAAGCAGGGGAACAGGTGGGGGCCAGCATGGCGCAATGGGGGCATGTACAACTGTTTACGCCCTGGCAGTATGTCACCGACCGGGCCGCGCGCAATCTGTTGCAGCCAACGGGCTGGCAGTTGCCAGATGCCGAACGTTTTCCTACCGGAGCGGAAATTGTGACCCAATACTTGATACCGTTGGCAGCTTTGCCACAAATCAACCCTTATCTCCACCTGCAAACACGGGTGACGCATGTGGCCCGGCAGGGTTTTGACAAGATGAAAAATCAGGGACGAGAGCAAGCACCTTTTGTGGTAACGGCCGTTTCCCCCCATGGCGATGAAACTTATTATCTGGCAAAAGCAGTCATTGACGCTTCTGGCACCTACACCTCACCAAACCCGTTGGGAGCCAACGGTACTCCAGCATTGGGGGAGCGTCGGTTGCAAAAACACATCTACTACGGCATTCCCGATGTGCTGGGCACTCACCGGGAGCGGTACGCCAATCGGAAGGTATTGGTGGTAGGCAGCGGGCATTCAGCGTTTAATGCGGTGCTGGATTTGTTAAAACTACGCGAAACAGCCCCCGACACCCAGATAATCTGGGCAGTACGTCGGCAGCAGATGGGGCAAATGTTTGGCGGCGGCGAAGGGGACTTGCTAGCAGCGCGGGGAGCTTTGGGGAAACAAGTCCACGAGATGGTGCAACGTGGGGCCTTAAAATTTGTCACCGGTTTCCGTGTCTCCCAGCTACGCGCTATCGGGCAGCAAGTTGATGTAATTGGTGAAACGGGACATATTGGCCCGGTGGATGAGATTGTAACCACAACGGGTTTTCGCCCCGATTTAAGCCTGTTGTCAGAAATTCAGCTCTCGCTTGACCCGGCTGTTGAAAGCCCAACGGTATTAGCCCCAATGATTGACCCCAACCTGCACAGTTGTGGCACGGTGCGGCCCCATGGGGCGGAAGAGCTAAAACACCCGGAACAAGATTTTTACATCATTGGCATGAAGAGTTACGGCCGTGCGCCGACCTTTTTGCTGCTGACTGGGTACGAACAGGCTCGTTCGGTGGTGGCAGCCATTGCTGGGGATTGGGAGGCAGCCCGCGAGGTGCAACTGGAGTTACCGGAAACGGGAGTTTGTGTGTCAAATCGTGAGACGGAAGCAGTGGGGTTAGCCTGTTGTGGCAGTCAAAACGGCCGTTCTGCGGCCACCAACTATCTTCCACTACAACTGGTCAATCATTAACGATACTGCATAAGGGTGTAAATTGGTCTTCTGCTGAAGGAGATTAGAGATTGGAGATTAAAGGCTCGCCAATCTCTAATCTCCAATCTCTAATCTCAATACCC
>CAZPEJ010000281.1:4953-6879 GCA_964585465.1 uncultured Ardenticatenaceae bacterium | reverse complement strand
GGCCGGCGGCGGGGGGGGGCGGGGGCGGGCGGGGGGGGGGGGGGGCGGGGCGGGCCGCCCCCACGGGGAGCCACCTCGCAAGCGGGGAATTGCAGGGCAGCAACATAGGTTCCCCAACGGCCGTTTGTGGTCCCGGTATTTTTGCTATATTGCCCGATGTACCAAAATGTTCGGCCGTTGGGATCAATGGTCATGGCGGTGTAATCCCCCCAACGGTAAGGCGGGGTATCGAACGCCTGATAAACAATTTCCCCCGCTTTTAACTCATTTTCTGGCTGCAACACATCGAACCCATCGGTGTGGGTGCGGCCAGTAAACCAGATAGCCGGAAACATGGTACTGCTAGATTTGTTATACCCCATTGCCATGTCGTCACAATGATTGACGGCCAGATTAGGGTAGAAACGGTGTTCTTCGCTGCTGCCAAACACCCCAGCTTGCACGACGGTGGCGGTTGTCAGGTCAATTTGTGCCCAGCGCACACAGTTCGTGGCTCCCTGCCCCGGATTACAAGCCACTTGCATGGTTGTCCAGGCGTATCCATTACGATACTCCCAATCCATCGGCCGCCAATCGCCTACCTCAATGGGCTGCCCATCTTGTTGAGGGGCGGGAAGGGGCATTCCAGCCTCTACGCCGGTGATGGTGTTCAAATCCAGCGTGGCAACGGCCGTTAAACTGTTTTGCCCAAAGGGATCGTCCCAGGCGTATACCAGCAAAGCGGCTCCGTCGTTGCCTGTTTCAGCCACCAGGTAATGGGTGTTGTGTGTCGGCCAGGTGCCTTGCAGCCAGCCATGCAAATGGAGGGGTTGGGGGGAGTAGGTAGGGCCGCTGAGGGTGTGATGAACGGCCGTTGCGGGTAATCCATAATACATGGCCCATTTGTCAAAAGCCCATACCTGGGAGTGAACCAACACCCCATTTTCAAAGACGTTCCCGCCCATAAAAATGGCCTCATTTCCTACCCCTATTTGGGGATAATCAAACAGGCTGTTGCCCAGGGAAAAGGTGTAAATGTACCAGGCTGCCATCGGATCGGCCGTTTGTGAGACCGCCAGACAGTAGGTTGTGCCATCTCCATCTGCCCCGATGAGAAAACGGTCTGTCTGTTCGTCATACAAGACGTTGGGGTCAAACACGGTCTGGCAATCGGGCACAATGCCTAAAAAGCTGGATAGGGTGGTGGCGGCTCTCAATTCGTTACCGTTTTTATCGTAAATGGCGAAAGCGACGTTAACGGCAGCTATTAAATGGTTTGGCCCCACTGCCAGGTGAGCATCGGGAGGTACATTCCCTCCTCCCCCACAACAGTCGGTGTAATCCAGGCTGTCAAATTGGGTTTCAATGACCGTTGCTGTTGTGCCAGTCAGGGCGGGTTGCACCGCAGCAGATGGGGGCAACGCCAAAGAAATCTGCCGCAATGCGGCTACGGCTTCTTCCCCAAACGGGCCTTCGCTCCCTTCCAGGTCTATTTCGCCGCGCAGCCATCGGTCAAGTTGGTTTTGTGGGTCATAAACGTTGGGGGGAATCTGAGCCAGGGAGAGGGAAATGGGAACGGCCGTTTGACTGTCGCCTGTCCAATGATTGCCAGGGCGATTGGGTTGAACAGGTGCTACCGACAAAATAGCGGGCTGACGCACGGGTATTTCAGGCTGTAGAGTCGTTGGACGGCCCAAAAGCCATAAACCAACTGCAAAAAGGGAAACGGGAACAAGGATGCGAAACACCCTGGCAACAGTGGGCATATACAGTTCTTAGCCGTAAAAATGGATCCTGTTTATGATAGCGAATAACAAAAATTCTATGGTGGAGTGTAGGTCTGGCAAGTTACAGCAAGGCTTAAGGGGGTGTGTTTGGTGGGAACGGCCGTTAAGGGACGGCCGTTAAATTACGACCATCAAAATACAACCATCAAAGTACGGCCAT
>CAZPEJ010000281.1:2638-4853 GCA_964585465.1 uncultured Ardenticatenaceae bacterium | reverse complement strand
ATCCGAAGCCCCGTTTACGGGGCGTTGTTTTTAGCGCGGCGGTTTTAACCCCGCGCCCCCCCGCGCCCCCGTGCAAAAAAGAAGCCACCCTAAAACCTGCCAATCGCCAATCACCCTTCCTACCGTTACAATTCAAGTTATGAACAAACATCTTTACCCCTTACTCTTTACCCCCATATTAAAAGATTATGTTTGGGGCGGGCGCAACCTGGAAAAACTGGCCCGGCCGTTACCTGCAACAGGTGTCATCGCTGAAAGTTGGGAAATTGCCGCGCATGAGGATGGTATTACCAGGGTGGAAAACGGCCGTTTTGCAGGTTACTCCTTGACCCAACTACATAACGAACTGGGACTGGCCCTCATTGGCCGGAACAACGAATGGGCACAAAAACGGGGCAAATTCCCCTTGCTTGTCAAACTACTAGATGCCAATCGCCCCCTCTCTGTCCAGGTTCACCCAAATGATGAATACGCTCTGGCCTATGAGGGAAATGAATTGGGGAAAACAGAAATGTGGGTGGTGTTACACGCCGAAGCCAACGCTGAGGTCATTTTAGGGGTTACCAGAGGCACCACCCCTGAGCGATTTCGGGAAAGTCTGGAAAACGGCCGTCCCGAACCCCATCTGCACCACATCCCTGTCAAAACAGGCGACCACATTTGTGTTCCGGCTGGTTCACTCCACGCCATCCTGGGGGGGCTGCTCATTGCCGAAATCCAGCAAAACTCCAACACCACTTACCGCGTTTACGACTGGAACCGCCTGGGCAATGATGGCAAACCACGCACCTTGCACGTCGAAAAAGCGATGAACGTCATTAATTTTGAACAGGTTGAACCTGCTCTGGTGTCCCCCAGGTTACTTTCCCAGGAAACAGGGATTCGCCGATGGCTCCTATGTGCCAACCCCTATTTTGTGACAGAACGGGTAGAACTCGCAGCAAAAACCACTTATCACGGAGAGGCTAATGGGGATAGTTTGGAGATATGGGGGTGTATTGCTGGAGATGTGCAAGTGAATGGATTGCCCTTAACGGCCGTTCATTTTACCCTGTTACCCGCCACTTTAGGCACCTTCACCATAACGGCCGAATCCCCCGCCACCTTGCTGCGAACCTACACGCCGGGAGAAGGTGTTCAGTGAGCAAGACTCAGTGGACAGCGAACAGTGAATAGTGAACAGCCAACAGCATCCGGTGGACAGGGAAAGGTGGTTAGTGTTATAACTACCAGTCAATAGTCAATAGCTGATTATTAATCGCTATCCTGAAATTGCCAGGGAGGTAAATCATGAAAACAATCTTTTCCCCTCATCGTGTTTTGTTGTCCACTGTGCTGTTGTTGGTAGCCTTTTTGAGTACCTTCATTTTGTTAACGTTCCTGACCCACACCATCCAGGCAGCACCCTCCACTTATGTGGGTGGCCCTATCATCACCAATACCACCTGGACAGCCGCAAACAGTCCCTACATTCTGACAGAAACCGTTGATATTATGGCGGGTGTCACCCTGACAGTAGAGCCAGGTGTCACGGTGATGGGGCAACCCAATAAGGCCGTTTTTGTACACGGCCACCTGCAAGCCATCGGCACACCAGACAACCCCATAACCTTCACAGCCGAAAACAACACCCCAGGCGGATGGGAAGGAATTGATTTTGTGTCGGATGACAGCCATCTTCAACACGCCACCATTCAGTATGGAGAGGTTAATGTGGAAGTTGGTAACACAGACCCAGATGCTCAAATTGTGATTGAGGATAGCACCATTAGCCAGAGTGCGGGGTATGGCATAGATATTGCTCTGGGTTCTTTGCATCAATTGGCCTTATCCAACACCACTTTTGCCAATAACTACCGAGATCGCATTAGCATTTACGACTGGCCGACATACAACCTGGTGGCAAATACAGTTCTTTCGCCACAACCAGGACTAGAGGGGTATGAGTTCCAGCCAGAGAATCCCTATAGCAGCTATATCATCTATATTCCACCAGGAATCACCCTAACGGTAGAACCTGGGGTAACACTCTTGTTTCCAGATAACAAATCTTTATGGGTTGATGGTCATTTGGAGGCAGTAGGAACGGCCGATTCTCCCATCACCTTCACGGGAGTTCCAGAAAGTGATCCACAATATCAATGGGGAGGATTTGAGGTAACTGGTTCCGCCACCTTGAAACATGTCACTATAAACAAAGCCAACCAGGGAATCA
>CAZPEJ010000281.1:0-2538 GCA_964585465.1 uncultured Ardenticatenaceae bacterium | reverse complement strand
TGGTTCCGCCACCTTGAAACATGTCACTATAAACAAAGCCAACCAGGGAATCAGTATATGGCGTTTGGCAGATGAGGGTCTGCAAATCGAAGATAGTTTAATTAACGAAATTAGTAGCTACCCTTTAATTATACAATTATCTGCTCTTCATCGCCTGCATATGTCGAATGTGTTGTTTACCAATAACAATGTTAATCGAATTTTACTTACTGATGAGATTGGAGATACTCTCATAGATAATGTTACTCTTTCTGCTCAACCTGGTTTAGAAGGGTATGAGGTATATCAGGATTCTTATCACGGTGATGAAGGGTTGGTTATTCCATCTGGTTTAACGTTGACATTGGAGCCAGGTGTTACTTTGATGCAAGAAGATCATGTTTTACCTTTGAAGGTAGAAGGGACATTACAAGCCATCGGCACGGCCGATTCTCCCATCACCTTCACTTCTGTTGACAATAGTGCGGCTGGGGAGTGGGCGGGAATTGTGGTCAGTGGCACGGCCGATTTTGCCCACACCACCATCCATTATGCCCAAACCGGCGTGAGTATAATAGGCGGGTCAGTTTCGGCCGTTTGTACTGCCTTCACCAACAATCTGGCAAATGGGATATTTGTAGACAGCACAGGTGATCCAACCGTCACTATTTCCGGGTCAAACATCTTTGGCAATGGCGGTTGGAATATCCTCAACAACAACCCCGCCCAAGTAGATGCCCGCTACAACTGGTGGGGCAGCCCGGCTGGCCCTGGCAGCACCGTAAGTGGCAACATCCTCACCACCCCCTGGCTCGCCGAACCCTCCTGCTCACCACCGCCGCCCATTTACCAACTTTATTTACCGCTGCTGTTGATGCCTTAAAAGCGTAGGGGCATATGGTTATACGCCCCTACCAACCCCACCGAAACCCGCGAAAATCCGTTAAACCCGCAAAATCCGCGTCCCATTCAAAACCTGTAAGGGAAATGGCACACGGATGAACGCGGATGCAACGGATCAACACGGATCAGGATAGATAGAAATAAACGGCCGTAATCGCTCAATTTTATAACGCTCTATCCGCGAAAATCCGTTAGACCCGCAAAATCCGCGTTCCATTCAAAATTTGTATGTCAAACGTAGAACGGCCGTATTTGACAAACAGTCAACTGCCAGACAGAATAACCTATAAAAATTAAAGGTGATCCTATGAAAGTCTGGAAGTTTTTTCTCCTCCTTATCAGTTTGTTAAGTTTTACCGCTTGCGGCAGCCAAACAGCCCCAACAGCTACCCAGCCAGCCGCAACTGAAGTGGTGCAAGAAGTGGTAACAACCGCCACAACGGCCGTTTTGCCCGCCACCAGCACCCCTCTGCCCGCCCCCCCAACCCTGGCCGTCCCCGCCACCAGCACCCCACTGCCAACCACCACCGCCCTACCCACCCCGGAAGGTGTCACCCTGCTCACCGCTGCCGATTTCGGCACAGACCGAAACCCACTGACCGGTGAATTGATGAGCGATCCCTCGTTGTTACAACGACGGCCGATTGCCATCAAAGTTTCCAACGGCCCGCCCATCTACGTTCGCCCCCAATCGGGCCTCAGTCAGGCCGATATTGTGTACGAACACACCTCTGAGTGGAACGTCACCCGCTTCACCGTCATTTTGTATGGGCAAACCCCGCCCAAAGTTGGCCCCATTCGCAGTGCCCGCTTGATTGATATAGAACTGCCTGCTATGTATGATGCCGCCCTGGCTTATTCTGGCTCCAGCACCGGCGTGGCACGGTTACTTTTTAACTCCGACTTTGCCCAGCGCATTCTTCGCTCCAACGAGCCGGGTTACTTCCGCAGCGGCGAAACAGATAAACCATATGAACACACCTTGTATGGCGATCCGGCCCAGTTCTGGCAAGATTTAACCGACAAAGACATCAACACCCCACCCGCGTTTACCAGCTACATGGCTTTTGCCAGCGAAACCCCCGCCAATGGCACCCCCGCCAGCACTGTCACTGTGGATTACGACTACACCGTGTCTGAATGGCGGTACGACGCAACCATCGGCCGTTATCGTCGTTGGGCCGATGGTGTCGAACACGTAGATGCCAATACTGGTGAACAATTAACGGCCGAAAACATCGTCATCATCTCCCCCTTCCACGTCCTCGACCCCAATATCTGCGAAGAAGCCCACGATGGCAAATGCGTCCACCTCTCCGTGCAAATTCAATTGTGGGGCACCGGCACCGGGTTAGTGCTGCGCGACGGGCAACAGTTCCCCGTCACCTGGCACCGCGAAAACCGCTCCGATATGCTCACCTTCACCGATGCCAACGGCAACCCCTTCCCGTTGCAAATCGGCAACACCTGGGTGCAACTGGTACCTAGCTGGCTGGAAAACCCAGTCACAATCACTGAATAACCAGTAAACAGTAAACAGTAGGCAGTGAACAGTCGCTCGCTCACAGTTCACTGCCCACTGCCCACTGTTCACTGTTCACTAGACATTATCTGTAATAGTGGTGATAAAATAGGGTCATGATAACTTATGCTCAA
>CAZPEJ010000280.1:0-6898 GCA_964585465.1 uncultured Ardenticatenaceae bacterium | reverse complement strand
GTGGGGCGAAACATTACGCGGCTTGCGGCACAATCGGGTCATGATGGGGTTAGCTGGCGGGCTGGCCCTGGCCTGGGTCGTAGCAACTTCTATGCAGCCATTTGAAGGTATCTTTTTGCAGGAGTTAGGGGCCAGCATCGGCACAGTGGGGATGGCCTATAGCTTAACGGCATTTGTGGAAGTGCCCGCCATGTTAATCGCCGACCGGCTCTTGCGCCGGTACGGGGCAGCCTGGATGTTTCGCACTGCTTTAGGGCTGGAGATTATTCGAGTAGGCATCATTTTGGCCTGGACGGCCGTTCCCACCATCATTGGCGTGCGAATTATCTCCGGTTTCACTTACAGCCTCTATAGCGTGGGGGTGCTGGCCATTGTGAACAAACACGCCCCCAACGGCCAGGCAGCAACCGTGTTAGCCTTGTATACCATTACCTTACGTTTTCTGGTACAAATGGTGGGTGGCCCATTTTGTGGTTTTGTGTTCGATTGGTTGGGTGGGTACTGGTTATACGCAGCCTTATTAGTAACAAACTTGTTGAGTTGGGGAATCTTTTCCCTTTTTGTCAGGGAGTAGGCTGCGACATTTTTACTACTTTGTGTCAATTGGTCGGGATGTTACACTGGTACCAACTTTAATACGCAAGACATTATACGCAATACGCCTATGACCTTACACATTTTCACTCTAGGCGGATTAGAAATAAAACGAGAGCAAACGGCCGTTTCTGGGTTTGTGTCGCGCAAAGCAGAAGCGTTGTTTGTTTATCTGGCCTGTCATCCCCAACCCATCTCCCGCTCCATTCTGGCAACCCTGCTGTGGAACGATCTCTCCTCGGAACGCTCCCTGGGGAATTTGAGCGTTTTGCTCAACAGTTTACGCAAACAGTTGGGCGAGTATTTGCTGGTATCACGCAACGAAATTTCATTCCGGCACGACCTCCCCCATCAACTAGATGTACAAACGTTTGAGGAAAAATTAACCGCCGTTCGCCCCGGCTTCTCCATCCAATCCTCCCACCAGGCCACACAACTAGCCCAGGCCATTGAACTGTACCGGGGGGAGTTTCTGGCAGGATTCGCCATCAAAGAAGCGGCCGGTTTTGATGAATGGTTGTTATTAGAACGGGAACGCCTGGCGCAAAAAGCAATAACGGCCGTTAGTCAGTTAATGGCCCACCACAAAACAGAACAACAACACACCATCAGCCTGGAATATGGCAGACAACTGTTACAATTTGACCCCCTACACGAAGAAACCCACCGCCAACTCATGCAACTGTACCTGGTTTTGGGGCAACGCCACGCCGCCCTGGAACAGTTTGAAAATTGCCGCCGCATTTTGGAAACGGAGCTAGGCGTTGAACCCGACGAAGAAACCCTGGCCTTGTACCAGGAAATTAAAACGGGCACATCAACCAACCCTCCCACAGCCCTGCCGACCCGACTACCTACCCCTGTTTTGGTTCCAGCTCACAATCTCCCCACCCAAACCACCCCCTTTGTGGGGCGCGAGGCGGAGTTAGACCACTTGCGGCACAGATTAACCGACCCCAGTTGCCGACTCATCACCTTGTTGGGGCTGGGTGGCAGTGGCAAAACGCGCCTGGGGTTACAGGTGGCAGCCGAACAGTTAGAACGATTTCCGCATGGGGTGTGGTTGGTGCCAATCAGTGGGGTACATTCGGCCGATACATTCGTTTCGGCCGTTTTGCAAGCCCTGAACATTGAAGCCGTCGGGCAACCCGACCCGGCCGCCCTGCTGACCGATTATTTGCGCCACAAACAACTATTGTTACTGCTAGACAGTTTTGAACATTACCTGGACGGCGCCGAACAAATCGTCCACTGGTTACAAACGGCCGCCCAACTCACCATCCTGGTCACTTCCCGCGAGCGGCTAAACATACAGGCAGAGTGGATTTTGCATGTTGAAGGGTTGTTATACCCCACCACCTCCCTCTCTGTTACAGCCATGCGGCAGTATGAGGCAATTCAACTCTTTTTGCAAAAGGCGCAACAGGTAGAACCCACGTTTAACCTCAGTCAGGAGACACAACCCGCTTTGGTTCGTATCTGCCAGATGGTGGGGGGAATGCCGTTGGCATTAGAATTAGCCGCCGCCAATGTGCGTTATTACCATTGCCAGGAAATTGCGGACTCTATTGCCAGCAACCTCGACTTTTTGGAAGCCACAGCCCGCGACACGCCTGCCCGCCATCGCAGCCTGCGAGCCGTTTTTGATACCTCTTGGCAGTTGTTATCGGCTGCCGAGCAACAACTGTTTAGCAAAGTGGCGGTTTTTCCGGGCAGTTTTAGCCGCGAAGCAGCACGGGCCGTTACCCATACTCCTTTGGGGGTGCTGAATAGACTGGTAGATAAATCGTTGGTGCGGCGAAATGAAAACGGCCGTTATGAACTTCACGAAGTATTACGCCAATATGCCCTGGAAAAGCTGGCCCAGTTGCCCGAACAACAGGGTGTGTGTGAAACGTTTGTCCTTTACGTAGCCCGGTTTTTGCAGGAACGGGTGAAACGTGTCTCCTCGAACCAACAAAAAACCACTTTTGCTGAAATCAGTGCCGAGTTAAAAAATATACAGGCTGCCTGGGACTGGGCCTGTGACTCAGGACACAAATCATTGTTGTTAGAGTTAGCCGATGGTTTAGAAACGGTTTCTGTCTTTTGGGAAGTACGAAGCCAATACGCTGAAGCAGAAAGAACGTTTGCCCGTGCAACGGCCGTTTTAGCCCAAGGCCATCCATCGGAGGCAGAACGCAACGCCCTGGCGAACCTGTTGGCACGCCAAAGCTGGATGTGTTTCCGCCTGGGGCAATTTGAGGCCGCCACCCAACATCTGCAACACAGCCTGACCCTACAACCTGCTCCCCACGCCCCTTCCGAACAAGCCTATCGGTTTCTCTTTCAAGGGGCTATCGCCTTTGGCACCGGGCAACTGGCAGAAGCCCAGCAACTGTTCCAACAAAGTTATCAGGTGTATGAAGCTGCCCAGGATGAGTGGGGCATGGTGGGCACCCTCAATAACCTGGGGCAAATGGCGATGATTTTGGGAAATTACGAGGAGGCAAACCGCCTGTTACAAAAGGGGTTACGAGTAGGACGGGCAGCCCATCTGGCTAATTTTATCACTCACATCTTGCACAACTTAGGCTCTTTAATGCTGACATTGGGTCAACATGAAACCGCCATGTTATACCTGCAAGAGTCCCTTACCCTTGCTACCGAGTTGGGGGATCACTCCATTATCGCGCTTGACCTGGTGTATTTGGGCAAAACGGCCGTTGCCCGCCAACAATACCGTGAAGCCGAAAACTTATTCCATCAAGCTCTCACCGTCCTGGAAGAAATCGGGGAACGGCTCAACATTGCCAATACCCTCAATGCACTGGGCCAGGTGGCCTTGCAGCAAAAAAAGTGGCAAGCAGCCGAACAATGGCTGCAAAAAACGCTTAAACTGGCCTGGGACATTCAAGCCCTGTCGGTGGTAGTGAGCGGATTGGTGGGGTTATCGGCCGTTTTTGCCCACACCCATCGCCCCACAGAAGCCCTCACCATCCTCTACACCTGCCAGCCACACCCCGCCGCCGAACAAGAAACCAAAGAACAAATCACCCAACTACTCGCCACCCTCACCCCCCAGCTGCCCGCCGACAAAATTACCACCCTGCCACAAACCCCCACCCCCTTAGAAACCCTCCTCTCCCAACTACTCCCATAACCCCATTTACCAGTTGCCATAACCTGGGTTCTATGCAAAAATCTACAATAACAAAAGGTTCTTTGGGAACTCAGGGGGTTGATAAGCAATGAAACGTGAAACGTAAAACGTGACCAGAGAGATTTCACGTTTCACATTTTACGTCTCACGGCAAACCCCACAAAACTCAAAAGACCCAAAGGAGATTAGCGGTTGGAAATTGGCAAATCTCTAATCTCCAATCTCTAATCCCTAATCGCCAATTTCCCCAAACCCCACCCACTATGGAGGTACCCATGAGAGCCGCCGATCTGCCACTTCATTACAACGCCATTCACATCTTAGAACACAATTTACCAGCCCGCGCCGACAAAATCGCCCTCTACAGCCCATCCCGCAACCTTACCTTTCGCCAGGTCGCCAGCGAAACAAACCAGGTCGCCAATGCGCTGAAAAGGTTAGGCATTCGGCGCGGTGAAGTCGTGGGTATTCTGGCTCTGGATGGGCCAGAGTGGGTTACCGCCTTGTTTGGCACCCTGAAAATTGGGGCTATTTCACTGGGCATGAATACCCTGCTCACATCGGCCGAATACGATTACATTCTACGCGACAGCTACACCCAGGTGTTAATCGTCCAAGACATCTTTTTGCCCAAAATTGCTGAAATTCGCGCCGGGCACCCATTCTTAAAACACGTCATTGTGATTGGTCAGGCAGACGCGGAAAGCCTAACCTATGCCGATTGGATTACCCATGAATCCAACGAGTGTGAACAGGTAGCAACCCACCGCGACGACCTCGCCACCCTTAACTACTCCAGTGGCACCACCGGTCAACCTAAAGGCATTCTGCACGCGCACAAAGATTTGCCCCTGACAGCCCAATTGTGGGGGGTCAATGTGTTGGGGCTGCGCGAAAGCGACCGCACCTTTGCCGTTGCCAAACTCTTTTTTACCTTTGGCACCGGCGGAAACCTCATTTTTCCCTGGTATGTTGGGGCCAGTGTGGTGTTGTACCCTGGCCCACCCCGCATCATCAACCAGGTTTTGGATATGGTTCACCGCTTCAAACCCACCATTTTTTACAACGCTCCAACTGGTTACGCCATGGCCCTGGCCTTGCCCGACTTGACCCAAACCTACGACCTTTCTTCTGTGCGGCTGTGTGTCTCGGCGGGCGAGGCTTTACCTGCGCCCATCTGGTATCAATGGAAGGAACGCACTGGCTTAGATATTATTGACGGCATTGGCTCCACCGAAAATTATCACATCTTTATTTCCAACCGCCCCGGAGATATTCGCCCTGGCAGCAGTGGCAAGCCGTTTTTGGGGTACGAGCTAAAAATTGTGGATGAAAACGGGCAAGCTGTAACCCAGGGGGAGGTGGGCAATTTGTTGGTACGCAGCGAAACTGCCAGCCTTGCGTATTTGCATCAATATGAAAAGAGCCAGCAGACGTTTCGTGGTGAATGGTTGTTTACCGGAGATAAGTATTATGTGGACGAGGATGGGTATTACTGGCACGCTGGCCGGTCTGATGACATGATTAAAGCGGGTGGCATTTGGGTTTCGCCGATGGAGGTGGAAAGCACCTTGCTTAGTCATGAATCGGTGCTGGAGTGTGCGGTGGTGGGCAAGGCGGATCAGGCTGGGTTGTATAAACCAAAAGCATTTGTCACCTTAAAACCTGGTTTTCAACCTACACCAGAGCTGGAGCAGCAATTGATTGGGTATTGCCGGGAGCATATGGCAGAGTACAAACGGCCGCGTTGGATTGAGTTCGTCGCCGATCTGCCCAAAACAGCAACCGGGAAAATTCAGCGGTTCAGGTTGCGGGAGGAGTAGTTTCAGGTTTAAGGTTTTAAGTTGGAGGAATTATGTCAAACATTTCATGGTTTCGTTTCGTCCTTCGTCCCTCGTCCTTCGTCCTTTGGAAATGGGTAGTGGTGTTGTTACTTGTGGCAATCAGTGGGGGTGGAACGGCCGTTTGTGCATGTGGTGGCCTTTTTTCTCCAGAAAGTTTGCTGCTGCAAAACGCCGAACGCATTATCTTTAGCGACAACGGAGATGGCACCATCTCCACCATCGTGCAAATTCAATATAGTGGGCAAGAAGCAGACTTTTCCTGGATTCTGCCCATTCCCGAAGGCATCCCGGCCGAAGCTATCGAACTGCCAGAAACGGCCGAAAATGCCTTCCGCGAATTAGAATTTTCCACCCGCCCGGTCTACCTGGCCCCCGACCCACCCCTCTGCGCCAGAGAGTTTGACCTCGGTTCCATCTTCTTCCTGGGTGTTGGCAGTGGCGCGCCCGATGGAGTCAACGTCTTCAGTAGCGGCGTTGTTGGCCCTTACGGTTTTGATGTCATCAGTTCAGAAAATCCCACCGCCTTAATTGACTGGTTACGCGAAAGGAATTATCAAGTAACGGCCGAAATGGAACCCCTCATCGCCGCCTATGTGCAAGAAGGGATGTACTTTCTAGCCATGCAGTTAGCCCCAGGGTCAGGTGTGCAAGACATCCAGCCCGTTAAAGTCACCTTCCATGCCACCCAACCCATGATACCCTTACGCATGGCGGCTGTGGCGGCCCAACCCGACACCGAAATCCTGGTCTGGTTTTTTGCCAATGCCCCCGCCACCCCCACCAACTACACCGCCATGCACATCGCCGACGACGAATTGACCTTCTACGATGACAACACCCACAACTACGACACCTTGCTGCGCCAGCGAGCCGACGAATACCAGGGACAGGCATTTATCACCGAATACGCCGGGCCAACCAGCGGCAAACCGTTTAACGACCCCCTGCTGCAAGAACTGATACAGCAACACGCTTACCTCACCCGCCTTCGCGCCACCATCTCCCCGGAGGAAATGACGGTTGACCCGGTTTTTACCTTTGATCCTCAATTACCAGATGTGTCCAATGTACATAACCTGGCAGAGCTGGATGGGCTGTATGCCTGCGAACGGGACGGCAGCAATACTCGCCTGATAATGGGATTGGGCGTGGGGGTTGTAGTGTTGGTAAGTGGGGGTACCTGGCTCATTCGGCGCAGGTTCTTAAGGTAAAAGGGCGCGGGTTCGCGCAGCAGCACAGGTTTTTTTCTATTCCGCTCCGCGTCTCCGCGCGAAAAACCATACTATCTCCTAACCTGTTTTTAATACTTTTGTGTCAT
>CAZPEJ010000279.1:0-6903 GCA_964585465.1 uncultured Ardenticatenaceae bacterium | reverse complement strand
AGAGCAGAGGCAGCTCGTCGGGCTCATAACCCGGAGGTCACAGGTTCGAATCCTGTCCCCGCAACTAAGCGAAAAGCACTCATCAAGAGTGCTTTTTTGTTTTATGGTTCAATCATCATACTGAAGGGGATTAGAGATTGGAGAGTAGAGATTTGCCAACCTTTAATCTGAGTATACATGTCCGTTTATGCCCTCTATGAGGATAACTGCTCCATCTTCGTAGCCAGTTCAACGTCCAGGTTGCTAATCACGTTGCCCAAATCATGTGTGACCAGGGCGACTGTCACCCGGTTGTAGACGTTGCTCCACTCTGGGTGATGGTTCATTTTTTCCGCTACCAGGGCAACGGTGACCATCCACCCCATTGCTTTGGCAAAGGAGCCAAATTTGAACTGTTTAACCAGTTTTCCCTCTTGAACTTGCCAGCCTGGCAGGGTGGTTAAAGCTGTTGTGATTTCTTCATCATTTAATTTGTAACGGGCCATGGTGTACCTTTATGCAAGGGGTTGGGAATTTTGCACTTCCCCATGTTTGTTACCTTGTGAATAGTTGAATGATCCATTGTGTGAGGTAATAGGCGAGTAAACTACCCAAACTGCCAATCAATAGACCTTTTATAGTGCCCAGCAGGGCTTTACGGCCGTTTTTGCCGGTTACTTGGACGATGACTTGACCAACGGGCCACTCTTCTGCGCCCATCATTGCCATTTCCACGATGGAGCGCATGGTAATTTGGGTGTTGGGGCGAGCGTCCATGTCGCCCAGTGCGCCAAAGGATAGCCCCACGATAGCCAGGGTGGCTGGCAAGATAAACAGACTGCCTGTGCCAGAAGCGGCCGTTCCGATGATGGCCCCGGTAATCACCGCAGGCACTAAGAAGGGTACAGCCCCTTGCTCTAACATTTCGCTGGGGGCTTCCAGGGCTTCCAACAGCATGGCTTTGAACCCACGACTGCTAAACCCGCCAAACGCGGCAATGGAGGCTACCAGCAACATGGGGCTGATGGAGCCGCTAAAAGCCCCCAGAATTAAGCCGGATATAGCTCCCCCGATAAAAAGGCAAACGGCCGTTATTCCCACCCCCACCGTTATACCGATAAGAATGTAGCGGACATTTTGCCAGGAGGAGCCAAGGTACCCACCCACAACCCCTCCGATCAGCAACCCCACCAAAACCCCACCCATTCCTTTGCCAATAATACCCAATACCGTCCCGGCAATGACCCCAACCCCACCGCCCAAGATCGCCCCCAACCCGATGGAACCCAGGATGAGGAACCAACGGGTAAAAAGGGTATCCCCTTTTTGTGTTTCGGCCCGGCTCACCACCCCAATCATGGCCCCAATCAACAATCCCCGTGACAGACCAAACAATGCTCCATTTTTGATGCCCTCGATTTGCCCACCAATGAGAAAACCGGCTGTGCCCACCGCCAACCCCAGGATGCCCCCCACCACAAAACCGCTAAAAATACCACTATTACGCGGCAATACCTCATTGTAAGCCCCATAAATAGCTACCAGAACGGCCGCACAGAGAACACCACTGCCTGGCTGGTCGAGCATGGCGGCAATGATACCTGGGCAAATGCCAACCAGGAACATAAACAGGATGTCCGAAACGGGTTTTGACTGTTTGAGGGTATTGAGGAAGGAGCTACTGACTACTTTCTGCATGAAAAATCTACAATGTTATGTGCCATACTGGTAATTGTTGCCCATCTGGCTGGAAACCAAATTTCCGATAAAGGTTTTGTGAACTGTTATTGTCAACCTGGGTATTAAGTGTAACCCAACTTAACTGATGCTGTCTATAGCTATCAAACGCCTGGGTTAGTAATCCTCGCCCCACCCCCTGGCCTTGCAAGTGGGGAGCCACCACCAGGCGCACCAGGTGTGCCCCGGAACCACTTTGCATACTAAGTTGATACCCCACCAGTTGTTCCTGAAAAATGGCAACATCGAACGATAGGGCCTGGCGTTGGGCCAAAGAGAGGGTGCGGGCACTGTAACGCCACAGGGGTTCAAAGGCGATCTCCTCTAATTGTTCCAGGTTTTTGAAATCACTGGTTTGCACCGGGCGAATGGTGAGTTGGGGGTTGAGGGTTTTTGGGGGGATGGTGACATCTGTTTTGTAGTAGGTGGTGATGTGGGTATAGAGGTTAAAACCTGCCTGCACTAACCATTTTTCTGGCCATTCGCCGGAGAGCAACCAACCTAACTGGGTAACGGCCGTTTCCCGCAAAAATGGTATCACTCGCGCAAACATCTCGGCCAGCAACGTCTCCGACACATCGGCCTGATGGATGGCTGCCACCCGAACCCAGGCGGCTGGCAAAGGGTCGGCGGCCACTGCCAGGCACGCCTGCAACTTTTCTGCCTGCCCAAATACCCACCGGGCACTTCCCTTCAGGCGGGAGGGTGGCAAGGGGGTAGGGGAAATTACAAACCCTGGGCTTCCCAACCAATCCAGCGGTAACTGCCAATCCAGGTGTAAGTGACGAAAAGCGGCCGTTTCCAGCAATTGGATAATTTCCCTCGAATCCTGCCTGGTTGCCAGACGAATCACAGGAGCCAGAGAATCGGCCGTTTGACTGACTGCGTTTGCTATTTCCATAACGCTATTGTACACTATACGCCTGAAATCCTGACATAATAACAGCACAAATGGATAAACCGAAACGAGATAAAATCCTGGAAACAACCCTTGCCTCATTGATCAAACGATTTGGCGAAGGTGCTATCATGCGGTTGGGGGATGCTCGTCACCTGCAAATAGATGTAATTCCCACCGGCTCGTTAGCACTGGATTTAGCTCTAGGGATTGGTGGGGTGCCACGCGGTCGTGTGATTGAAATCTACGGCCCAGAATCCTCTGGAAAAACCACCCTTTGTCAACACATCATCGCCGAATCGCAAAAACTGGGAGGCATTTGTGCTTTTGTGGACATGGAACACGCCCTCGACCCCAATTACGCCGCCCGTTGTGGTGTAGATGTCAATAACCTCTATGTGGCCCAACCAGACACCGGCGAACAGGCATTAGAAATAGCTGATGCGTTAGTGCGTTCCGGGACAATGGACGTAGTGGTAATAGATTCTGTGGCTGCGTTAGTGCCCCGCGCAGAAATCGAAGGAGAAATGGGGGATTCCCACATGGGTTTACAAGCCCGCCTCATGTCCCAAGCCCTGCGTAAAATGTCCGGCACCATTAAACAAACAAATACGGTTGTTATTTTCACCAACCAACTCCGTGCTAAAATTGGGGTTATGTTTGGCAACCCGGAAACCACAACAGGCGGGAATGCCCTCAAATTTTACGCTTCGTTGCGCCTGGACATTCGCCGCACGGAAGCCATTAAAACGGGTGGTTCAACCGTGGGCAACCGCACCACAGTTAAAATCAAAAAAAACAAGGTAGCCCCACCTTTTACAGAGTGTGAATTTGACATTATGTACAACGGCGGTATTTCTAAAACAGGAGATGTTTTAGACCTGGCCGTTACACAAGGGGTTGTGGACAAACGCGGGGCCTATTTTCGTTACAAAGAGACCCCATTGGGTCAGGGGCGTGAAAACGCCAAAGAATTTCTGGCAGGCAGACGTGATATTCTGCTAGAACTGGAAAATATCATTCGCCACAATGCAGGATTACCAACCTTAACCCCTGCTTTTGCGGCAATTCATTAGATAGTTGCCACTGAAAAGGTTTTGACCGAAAGTGACTGTGACACAGATTAAATTTGATTTCTAAATGGCCTACCGGGCCTGTCTGACAACGAACTACTTTAGATTGATAACAACATGGTGGAAAACAAACTGTTTTTTTGTAAATCACAACAGGATTTAATGTTAGAAAGATTCACCGTGCGTTTAAGAGAGTGCAGCTACCGGGAATTTGATTCTGGTATATAGGGTTTGCCTGTCTAAGAGCAGATGTCAAGATAGGCGGTGGTCAGAGACGAAATCTGATTGATCGAGAATAGAAACTTGCACAACTTGTGTTGTGTCTGTGTTTAGCATCACTTAGCAAAAGCCGTGGCAACAATAGGTCACGGCTTTTTTGTTGTTTGATGAGTAAGATTTCTGCCTTGACACCGCAAAAACACAATCTGCACCGCATCAATGTGTTTGTGGATGGGGCGTTTGTCTGTGGGTTGGCAGAGTCGGTGGCTATACGTTTGAAGGTGGGACAGGTTGTTTCGCCGCAGGAGATTCTCCGTTGGCAGGAGGAGGATGTTTTTGAGCAGGCGAGGCTGAAGGCGGTGCGTTTGTTGGAACTTCGGCCACGCAGCACGGCCGAAATTCGCCGCCACCTGCAAGAAAAAGGGTACGATGATCAGGTGGTTAATCAGGTTGTTGAACATTTGCATCAGGTGAAGTTGCTCAATGATGAAATGTTTGTCAATTACTGGGTGGAGCAGCGGGAGACGTTTAGACCCCGTAGCCAGGCTGCTTTGCGCCAGGAGTTACAGCAGAAGGGTGTGAGCCGAGAAGTAATGGAAGATGTTTTGTCCCAGGTGGATGAAACGGCCGCTGCCCGACAGGCGGCTGCCAAACAATTAACCCGATGGAGAAGTTTGGATGAACAGACATTTCGGGTGAAGGTTGGCGGTTTTTTGCATCGGCGCGGTTTTCATTATGACATTATTCGAGAGGTTACGAACGATTTATGGCAGTCAGTGAGGGCTGATCTGCCTGACGATGATAGGAATTAAAGGAGAACAACGATGTCACCGGAATTATGGATAGGCATCTTCTTGGGTATTGTGGTGGGCGGAGCGGCCGTTTTTTACATCGCCCGGCAATACTTTCAGCCGCGCACAGAAGAAGCCTTAAAAAAGTTTAATGAGGAAATTGAAACCAAACGACAGGCAACGGAACAGGAGAGTGAAAACACGCTCACTGGAGCCAGGGAGGAGGCACAAAAACTCCGTTTAGAGGCGGAGAAGGTGATTGAACGGCGTTACCAGGATTTGGCCCGTGCGGAAGAGCGGGTGGATCGGCGGGGCGAAAAAATAGACGCTCAATTACAAAAGCTGGAGTTGCGGGAACAGCTGCTGAATAAACGGCAAAGCAAAATTGATAAACGGCAAAATGAGCTGGATAAAATTGAAGAGGAACGGCGCGTTAAGCTGGAAGAAGTGGCGCAAATGTCCACCGATGATGCCCGACAGGTGCTTTTGCTGGAGGTAGAAAAAGAGTCCCGCCAGGATATGGCGCGGAAGATTCGGGAAATTGAGGACGAGGCGCGGGAAACGGCCGAAACGAAAGCCCGCGAATTGATTATTATGGCGGTGCAGCGTATTGCCAGTGACCAGGTGGCTGAAATTACGGTTTCCAGTGTGCCGCTGCCAAACGATGAAATGAAAGGACGAATTATTGGGCGAAACGGCCGAAACATTCGCGCGTTTGAGCAGGCTGCCGGGGTGGATATTGTGGTAGATGACACCCCTGAAGCGGTAACTGTTTCTAGTTTCGACCCGGTGCGGCGCGAAGTGGCTCGCCGGGCCTTAGAAAAGTTGATTACAGACGGCCGTATTCACCCCGCCCGCATTGAAAAATTACTGAAAGATGCCAACGCTGAGGTACAACAAATTATCAAAGAAGCTGGCGAACAAGCCACCTACGAAGCCAATGTGCATGGATTACACCCAGAAATTATCAAAACATTGGGTCGGCTGAAATATCGTACCTCCTACGGCCAAAACCAGCTTTACCATGCTGTGGAAGCGGCCAAAATTGCGGCGGTGTTAGCTTCGGAGTTGGGGGCTAATGTGGAAATTGCCAAGATGGGGGCCTTGCTGCACGATATTGGCAAGGCGATGGATCATGAACAAGAAGGCACCCACGCCATGATTGGGGCCGAGTTTGTCAAACGGTTCAAAGTCCCGGAAACCGTCGTCAATGCCATTGCGTCCCACCACCACGAAGTAGACCAGGAGACGATAGAAGCTATTATTGTCGAAGCGGCCGATGCTATTTCTGGGGCGCGGCCGGGGGCACGGCGGGAAAGCCTGGAGAATTACATCAAACGAGTACGTACCCTGGAGGATATTGCCACCTCCTATGAAGGGGTAGAAAGTGCCTATGCCCTGCAAGCTGGCCGAGAAATTCGTATTTTGGTGCGGCCGGGGCAAATTGACGACCTGGGAGCCATTAAACTGTCGAGAGATATTGCCAAAACCATCGAGGATAGTATGCAATATCCCGGTCAAATTCAAGTCACCGTCATTCGAGAAACACGAGCTACCAGTTTTGCCAAGTAGTTTTGTCGGAGATTAGAGATTGGCTGCTCCACGTCTCTAATCTCCCAAAATCACATCATGCTCCACACAACAACAGAATTGGCACAACAATTAGCGGCTGAAGGCTGCCGTTCCGATTCCTATGCCATCGGCGAACGAGGCAGTGCGTCGGATGCCTTTTGTTTGATCTTTTCTGATGGGTTGTGGCGTGTTTTTTACACAGAGCGTGGTGTGGATCAGGCTCCTTTTTATGAGTCTGCCAGTGAAGCAGAGGCGTGTGAGTACTTCTTTGGTTACATCATGCGGTTTCGCCATGATCACTGTGTGGGGTATTTCCGTTCTCAAACGGCCGCAAACGAGTTACAAGCTGAGTTAGCTCAGGTGGGCATCGCATCGCACCAGGACAAGATTCCTCACAAGGGTGCGCCCTGCTACCGTATTTTTGTGGTTGGCAAGGCTGTTTTTGCCGCCACTGAACACCTGGGCACTGTTCCCCGGCGGGATATGTGAAGGGGTAAAGTTTGGAGGGGGAGTTAACCACAGATGGGACGGAGATGACGGATGAATAGGGATTTTTTGGGGTTTGCCGTGAAACGTAAAACGTGAAACGTGAAACGTGAAATTTTACGTTTCACGTTTTACGTTTCATTGTCTC
>CAZPEJ010000278.1:0-6904 GCA_964585465.1 uncultured Ardenticatenaceae bacterium | reverse complement strand
CCATGCGAATGGAAGATTCGACCCCTTTGATGACAACTTTACGGGATTTGGGGTATCTTTCGCCGGTTTCTCTGTCGAACAGCCAGTAATGTGTTGGGAGATTAGAGATTGGAGATTAGGGATTGGGGATTAGGAATTAACTGGTCTCCAGGATAGTTTGTCGGAAATAAGGTTTCTCGAAGCCTTTGCATGACAAAACCGCTGAAATTTCGGCCGAACTTCTCACGGAAGCACACGCTGCAACAATTTGAGCCAGTTTTTTCCCATGATGTTGTCTACATCTTCCCCCGAATAACCACGATTGAGCAGCCGCCCGGCAATGAGGGGCAAGTCGGCACAACTGGTTAACTCAGCAGGGATGTTCTCGGTTCCAAACCCGCCATCAAAATCGCTGCCGATGCCAATGTGGCTGGCATCCCCCAGACATTGGCAGATGTGGTCAATGTGGGCAACGACATGTTCCAGTGTGACCTCTGTTTTTTGGCTGGTTTTGCTGTAACCTGCTTTAAGGAAGGCATTAAACAAAACTACCCCGATTACCCCATCCCGTTCGCCAATACGCCGGATTTGTTTGTCGCTCAGTTGCCGTTCGCCAGGAACTAGATGGCGGACGTTGCTGTGGGTTGCCACGATGGGGCCGGGGTAACGATCCAGGCTTTGTAAAGTGCCTTTTTCGCTCATGTGGGTGAGGTCTAAAATCATGTTGTAGTGGGCCATCACCTCTAGCAGGTGATAACCCGCTTTGCTTAACCCTTTTCGGGAGTCGCGCCAGGCCCCGGCCGCATAACGGGTATCATCCCAGGCCGGGCCAATGAGACGTAACCCTCGTTCATACCACATCTCTAATTCTGCCGGGTGGCGGATGGGATCGCCTCCTTCCATGAGAATGACCAGACCCAACAACGGCCGTTTTGTCTCCTGGCTCTTGATCACTTCTTCCAAATCACGTTGATTGAAGACCAGGCGAATCGTCTCGTTTTCATCTGCCAGCCGATGGTAAAAATCGAGTTGAACCATTGCTTGCTGGTGTGCTTCGGCCGAATTGTGATACACCACCTTGTCGTGAAGCGAGGGAAACGGAGAAGTTGCCGGGCTGACATAGAGCGTGGCAAAAATGAGACCAACCTTTGCCTTTTGTAGTTCGGGGAAGGTGACGGTGGCTAACCCCCTGCTGCTGTCTTCGGCTTCGCGCTGGCGCAACTGAGCCAGAGACAACAAAGGAGAACGGCCGAAATTCAACGCATTGTACGCAATATCCAGATGAGCATCTACAAGAATCATAATGTTATGTTAGGTTGCGTGAGATTGTAAATTGATAGTCTGTCGAAGGGGATTAGAGATTGGAGATTAGAGATTGGCCGATCTCTAATCTCACAATAAAAAATGTCAGTTTATGCCCTCTGCGAGTATATCACCATATTCAACCTGCCAACTGGCGCAGAGCAGTGAGGTTGACCACATTCATGTCTACCTCATTGCCGTTTTCATCTGTGCCAGCGGGGTCAGTTTCCAGGTGTGCGCCGTGTTGCGCCCAACGCGGGTCATTCACAAAGTTGGCAAACCCGGCCAGCCCAATCTCTCCCCGGCCGATATGTTCATGGCGGTCTTTGCGTTCACCTAACCCGTGTTTGCTATCGTTGAAGTGGAAACATTTGATGTGCGAGAGGCCAATCACACGGTCAAATTCTGCCATGGTGGCGGCGTAGGTTTCAGGGGTGCGGATGTCGTAACCAGCCGAAAATACATGGCAGGTATCAAAACAAACCCCCAGGCGTTCATGGGGGCCAGCTGTTTGCAGCAGATAAGCCAGGTGTTCAAAACGGTGTCCCAGGTTAGTGCCCTGTCCAGCCATCGTTTCCAGGCAAACAGTGGGGCCAGAATCGGCCGTTTCTTGCATCAGTCGTTTTAAGGCTTTGGCAATGTTGTCCAATCCGGCCGTTTCCCCTGCTTCCATGTGGGAGCCGGGGTGGAAGGTAAGAAAGGGAATGCCCAAAACGGCCGCCCGCTCCACCTCATCCTTTAAGGCCTGATACGACTTTTCCCATAAATCGGCCGCCGACGAAGCAATGTTAATCAAATAGCTGGCATGAACCGCCACCGGGAAAATATGGGCATGTTGGGCGGCAGCTTCCTGGAAAGCCGCCACATCCTGGGGTGTTAACGGTTTCGCCGCCCATTGACGGTTGCTCTTGGTAAAAATGAGCATCGAATCACACCCCGCCTTTTGCCCACGTTCAAAGGCGGTATAAGCCCCGCCTGCTGTACTCATATGTGCCCCTAATCGCATAAATCCTTCCTTTTACCACTCAGAACGTTTTTCGCTGCTCAAAAAACCGATAGTTTCGCCACCGTTCAAGGTGTAAATGCCGTCCCCAACTAACCGCCATATCTTTTTACCTGCCAGGTCTACAAAAAACTCCCCCTCCAGATGACCCGTTCGTTCACCATCCAGGGTGTACAATACCTGCCCTTCTAAATAGGCAAATTGTTCCCCTTTTCGGTCAATTAAACCACGCATTTTCATTCCAGCAGACGATGGTTTTTGGTAACGATTCACCGCAAAGGCGCAAAGGGTGCAAAGAAAAGAGAAAACCTTTCTGTACTTTGCGGTGAAGTCCCAGAGAGGCTGAATCGTTACGGTTTTTGTGCCAAAACCCAGAGATAATGAACTTCATGGTCTCGTTCTGTTTGGGCTTCAACGGCCGTTTCTACTATCTCAAAACCATTTTGAATAATGAACCCTTTCACTGTTTCCGCGTCAAAACAACTGAAATACATTGGCACACCTAACCATTCACCCACCACACCCTCCTCGTCACCTGGCTCTGTGCCCAATAACAACCACCCTTGTGGATGCAACCAGGTATAAATACGCTGAATAAGAGCAGCGTGTTCCTCTCGTGGCAAGTGTTCCAGTGCATAAAACGACACCACTGCATGAAAACTGCTGGCGGGAAAGTGCAAGGAGCCTACATCGGCACACATGAATTGACCAGAAGGGATGTTTTGACGGGCGAGTTCAATTTGTACGGGTGAAATGTCTACGCCAGTTACCTGGTGTGTTTGAGCGATTTCTGCATCTGCTGGTACGCCAGAGCCACACCCCAGGTCGAGAACGGTAGAGCCGGGTGGCAACTGTTTTAACAGTTTGTTGAGCCAACGCATACGCGGCCACTCTGTTTCCTGCTCCAGACGCGCATAAGTTTGAGCTACTTGATCATACCCTTGTGTTACCAGTTGTTTTGGGTTTTTTACCATACAGTTTGCCAGATTGAAGCAGAGAAATAACTAATCTCCAATCTCTAATCTCTCGCCGGGAAGGTGTTACGGGGTGGTGAAGGTGGCCTGGATGTTCCCGTTGGCATCTAACAGGGTGACTTGTTCGCCGGGTTGCCAGACGGCCGTATTTTGCCCCCAATACAAATCGGTTGCCCCATCCCGACCGGCCGCAGAATGTAACAAAATCCCTGCCCCTTCGCCAAAAATTGTCACCTGACCAAAGAGGTAAATTCGGCCGTCTTCATCAATTAGCCGCCAGTTAAATAAGGCTTGTTGTGCTGTCCCTTCATTGATAATTTGCACCGCCTCAGTTTGTAAATCGCCAATCCCCACCACTTCGGTAATTTTGATGACGGATTGTCCTTCTTCTGGGGCAGGGGCGGTGGCTAATGGGGTGGGGATGATGCTGGGAACGGCCGTTGGGGCCAGATTTTCAGGGATTGCCGTGGCCACACCACCCACCGGAATAATCAACTGCTGCCCCACACTGATAATGTTTGGGTTGTCCATGCCATTGGCCGCCATAATATCCTCAACCGTTACCCCATAGAACTCACTCAGCCGCCCCAACGTATCACCAGCCACCACAATATGCACCGGCGGCCCTTCGGTGGGTGTAGGGGTCAAGGTAGCTGTTTCGGCCGTGATAATGGGTGAAGTGGGAATGATAAAATCGGCAGAAACGGCCGTTTCCACCACCTCCGCTTCTTGTGAAACAGGTTGGCGACTATCCCACCAATACAAAATCCCCAGAACCACCGCCGCTGACACAAAAATGTTAATGAGAATAAAAGGAAGCATTCGCCGCATAGACATAGCTTGTATTGTAAGACGGAAACCTCAAAACGTAAAACACATTCCAAGGTGGAGCCAGGGGTACAAGGGCGGGTATTTGCCACGCGGTCACTGGCTTATGCCCATCCACGTATCCGAAACATCGAAAGTGAGCTACCTGATGACACCCCCAACCAGCAAAACGGCCGAATCCAAAGACATGTTGTATCCAAAGAGGGCATAAACTGACATTTTTATTGTGAGATTAGAGATTGTCCAATCTCTAATCTCCAATCTCTAATCCCCTTCAGCGCGCCTCTGCACGACATAAAGTTAATTGCAACGAACAGCCGAAATAAACCTGTTATGGCAACCAGGCAGGTTGTACTCCAGGGGAGGCCACCTCTTGCATCGTTTTGGTTGCCACATCAAACAGCCAGATACCGGGTTGTGCCCCCGGGCCGGTGAGCAAGTAACGCTGCACTGCCAGTAAACGGCCGTCTGGCGACCAGGCAGGTTGCCCAAAGTGCATCTCAGCGTTATTGGTCAATTCCACCGTTTCACTGCCGTCTGGCCGCATCAGCCACAACTGTTTGCCCATTGCTGTGCGTGGCAGCTTGCGCCCCAACACCAACCATTGACCGTCTGGGGAAAAAACGGGAAAACTATCGTTAACCTCTACATCATCCCCACTCAGATTGGTTAATTCTACCGTTTCCAGATTGACCTGATAGAGATAGACAGAAAAACGTTCACCCTGAAAAGCAATTTCGGTGATTAACAAGTGTTTGTTATCAGGACTCCAGGTGGCTGGTTCACCTGTTTTGCTGGGAATGGCAATGGTTTGTCCGTTTTCCAGGTTATAGGCTTGAATGTTTTGTTCCATGGGGGAGATGTAACTCAGCCAACGGCCGTTTGGGGAAAAACGTGCCCCTAACCCTAACCATTGACTGTCCTGGAACACGGCCACTGTTTGACCGCTACCGACATCCAGCCACCAGAGGCGTGGGGCACCCGGCGGGGCACCTGGGGCGTTAATCTCGCGCCGTTCATAAACCAGGCGGCGGCCATCTGGCGACCAGACCGGTTGGGTGCAGGCGGCCATGACACATTCCAATAGTTGAAAACGGCCGTTTCCATCCGGCGCAATAAACCACAAATCACTGCCCCCATCCTCCCGCATGACACTATACACAACCCCCTGCCCGTCGGGCGAAACGGCATAATCCAGCACATCCCGCTCCTCCTGGGTCAACGGTTGGGATGGGCTACCAGGAGCAGCCACATACAACTGGTTTCGTCCCCCCGGCTGCCAGCCAATGTAAACAATGCGGGGTTGGCCGGTGTGGAACTGCCAGGTGATAGGGCGTAATAACTGCCGACCACACTGGTTTTGTAGCCCGGCCGCCACTTCAATGCGGTATGTGGTGTTGGGTTGCCAATCCTCGGCTGGCCGAAAAACCAGGTTATTTCCTTCCCAGGCTGTTTCCCCAGCTACTGGTGGGTTGGTGGTCAGTTGGGGCTGGCTGTTGGTTCGCATCCCCTGGGCAAAAACGACGCGCAACACCGCCTGGGTAGAAACCTGGGTGGCTCCATCGGCTGGCAGCAGTTGAACGGCCGTTACCCCCACCCGATCACCGCGCCAGATGAGAACGGCCGTTAATCCCAAAACCGCCACAATCATCAACATGACAGCCTTATCCAAACGGCTCGGAAAAGAGAGAGAGGTAAGAGCAGAAGAAGTCATAGGGGAGGTATGGTGTATTGCCTCATAAAGACTGAACAGGCAATAGACAACTTTGTTATCCTCGCAGGGGCATAAACTGACAGTTTCATTGGGATTGGAGATTAGAGATTGGAGATTGGCAAATCTCTAATCTCCAATCTCTAATCCCCTTCAGCAAAACGCCAATTGATGACCTGATGCAGTATATTTTACAAATACAAATAAGGTTGTGCCGGTGCTTCGGTTGGTGTCACTTGATCAGCTACCAAAACAGGCATGGTGATTCCATTAAACGTTCCGACTTCAAAGTGACCCGTGACATCAACCCACTGGTCGGCGGGCAAATCGGCCGAATTGGGCCAACGCACAATCAAACCAATCGGGGCGGCATCTGCTACACAACAACTGACCGTAAACCGCCCGACCATAAATTGGTCTTCGCCAAACCGTTCATCCCGGTACACAAAGCCAATAATGTGCGCCTCTTGACCATTAAAAACGGCCGGATCGCTGGCCCGTTGGAACGCCCCCAACCAATCCAAAATGTTCTTTTCCCCAATCGTCACACTGGTGCTGTTTCCACCAGGTGCAGCCACAGACGACAACCCACTCCCGGCCCCAAGATTGATTTCGCGGTTGCCGATGGCAGCTGCTCCCAACGGTTCGGCTGGCACCATCCACCCCAACACCATCGGCAACGCCACAATCAACAGCCCCACCCAGGAAAGATCATGTTCGTGGGTGTGTTCATCTTGCAGACGGCGGTAATAACTGACTGCCACCAGTACCAACCCCACCGCCGCCAGCCAGGTGAGGGTAACAAATCGCTGGTTGATGTAATACAAAATCGTGCCGTTGTACAGCCGGGTATACAGAAAAATCCCCATCAGGGCGAGCAGGAGGGTTTTGAAAAGTCGTTGCATCGTTATACTCACAAAGGGCGTAAACTAACGTTTTCATTGAGATTGGAGATTAGAGATTTGCCAATCTCCAATCTCTAATCTCTTTCAGTAGAATGTCAATTGATGACCTTACGCAGTTTATTTTATGGGTCTTTTGGGTTTTGTGGTGTTCGCCGTGAAACGTAAAATGTGAAACGTGAACGCTCTCTGGTCACGTTTTACG
>CAZPEJ010000277.1:0-6922 GCA_964585465.1 uncultured Ardenticatenaceae bacterium | reverse complement strand
CGCTAACCGATACCCACCCGCCGGGGCCATTACAACCCGGCCTCTGGTATCAAGTTTCCGTGACAGCGACTGGCGGAGAAAACATACAAACCACCACCATTGGGCTGTTAGTGGGTGGCTGGCGGGTCTATTTGCCCGTCGTCAGCAGGCCGTGAGGGTTGAATGGGGTGCGGGTTTTACGAGTTAAGTGGATGTTCGCAGGCGAAACCACCAAATTTCCTAAAATTGGACGATTTTCGGACGGATAGCGGACGGCCGTTTTTTATACTGCTCCTTGTTAAACAAATTGTATTGTGAGTGATTTAATAAGGAGACACAAATGAACGAATTAATGGGTGGTGTATTTGCAAGTGTTGGTTTATCTATTGCTTTGACGCTGGTTATTACCATCGCCACACTGGTTTTTGTATTTGTCATTTTTCGCCGCGTTTTTGGCAACATCAAACAAAATAATCAATTGCTTATGAGTGGTGAACCGGCCCAGGCAACGGTCATTCAACTATGGGACACCGGTGTGATGTTAAACAACAACCCACAAGTGGGGATGTTGCTGGAAGTACGTCCCGCCAATCGGCCTGCTTACCAGTTGGAAACAAAACAGTTTGTCTCTTACCTGCGCCTGCCACAAGTTCAACCGGGTGCTGTGGTGAATGTGCGTCTTGACCCCTCAGACCCGGCTAAAGTTGCGCTGGCTTTGATGTAACCCTGGACAGAGGCACCAGATGGTGACATGTGACGATAGTTTGTAGAGAGTGATAGTTATGGAAATGGTCGCAAACCGCCAGCAGCATTTATTTATTGTCCGTATGTGGCAAGAACCCAGTGAAGCCGCTCCGCCTGGGCAATGGCGCGGGTCTGTGGAGCATGTATCGTCTGGTCAACGTTTTTATTTTTCTGCTCTGAACGACTTGACCAACTTCTTTGACCACCATTTGCACAGTAGCTATCAGCCGTCAGCAGAGAAGCTTTCAGCCGTCAGCCGTCAGCCGTCAGCAGAGAAGCCGTCAGCCGTCAGCTATCAGCCGTCAGCAGAGAAGCCGATAGCTGATAGCTAATAGCTGAAAGCTGATAGCTGATAGCTGATAGCTAATAGCTAATAGCTGATAGCTAATATCTCCCAACAGGATAATTCTATGCGTCATCAAGGTTGTGGTTTACGGTTAGTCGGGGCTTTGTTTAGTTTGCTGCTGGCGGTGCTGGTGATTGGGGCGGTGGCATTTGTTTTTTTGCGCTCAGAGGGGGGGTCTCTCGGCACCTTTTTTTCCAGTTTAACCAATATCGCGTCATTGGGCAGCCGCACCATTATTCGCCCGGTGGTGCCATTGACAGCTGGCGGAGACGGCCGTTCCCCTGACCTGCTGATCGTCAATTTCCAGTTGTCTGGTTCCCCCATCACCGAAGCCCTCAGCACGCCAGACGCGGCTACTTTGAACCGGGGTATTCCGGTGTTGCTCACGGTGACAGAAGTGCAAAACGGCCGTCGAGTGGTGCGGTGGGAACGCCAGGTGGGCACTGATGAGGGGGGACAACAAATCAATTACACGTTTGATGAAACGGCCGTTTACGTCACCATCAACAACGAACTACTTGCGCTCGACCTGCAAACCGGGCAACAAAAGTGGGGGGTGCCCCTCACCGATGCCGTAGATGGGTTGTGTGCCCATTGCATTGAAGTCGCCGGGGATAAAATTGTCCTCCTGACTGTAGATAGCACCCTGCAAACCTTTAGCACCCGCAACGGTCAATCCCTCTGGGCCATCCGCCTGAACAATGCCCAACGCCCCTTTTCCGCCAAAACTATCTCCCAATTTGTGGTGACCAATGGACAGGTTGCCATTTTGGATGATGTCAAAACGGATACTGGCATTCCTGTGTGGGCATTGCTGCTGATAGACGCGGAAACGGGCAAAATTCGCAGCCAGCTTTCCCCCAGTTGCGACATGCCCACTCCTTTAAGTGATGGGTTGAGTGAAGTGGGTCAAACAGTGGAGGGGGTTATAGAAACGGCCGATAACGCCCCCACAGAAATTACCAACGCACTCGGCCAGCTCACCAACGCCCTGGAAGAAGTCAACAGCCTGGCCCTCTCCTCCTTCCTCAATGGCGGATTAGATACCCAATCCACTATTTTGGTAGACAACAGCCAGGATGCCCTCTATTTCACCCTGGGTGGTTTATCCAGCCAACGATGCCTGCAACGGTGGCAAATCAGCACCGGTCAGCCGCTTTGGTCAGCCAGTTTGCCGCAAGGGTTCCGCCAGGATGTTTTATTGACCGGTGGGTTATACCGCCCCGAAGATTTCAGCTACCAGGTATCGGGTGACAAAAACTTTTACCTGTCGTTGAGCCAATCCTCCGCCGACCCTTCAATGATTCTCGTTTTGGATCAGGCCACCGGCAGCCCGGTTTTTACGTTAGAGCAGTTAGATTACCAGGTGATGCCTCTGGCTGAAGTAGGCGACATCTTGTTTACACGCGGTACGCGCATACGCGGCACCAAACGGGATGAAATTTGGGGTGTCAACATCACATCGGGGCAGATTGTATGGCAACATCCGCTCCAAGCAGATAATTTGTTGCGCCTGAACAGTAGTTTTGGGGTGAATTGGGATTATCACCTCACATCGCGGGGGTTGGCGGTGATTCAACTGTTGCCTGACCCGGATCGGGTAATTGCCCAGGTTTTGACAACGGATGGGCAGGTATTGAGCGAAGCTACTAACAATGTGGGGGATGATTTCTGGCAATCTACGGTGTGGACAGATGACCAGGCGTTTATGGCTATCCGTGATCTGTTTGCAGTAGATTTGAGTAGCGGCCAAACAACACGGGAATGGCCGTAGCAGGTATGACGGATTTTGGCACGGTCATCAATGACCGTGCGAGCATAGCAAATAACACAAAGATGAACATCAAAACCAAAGAACCTGCCGGAACTTTTTTTATTTTTGCCACTTTTTTGCTGCTGTTTAGTGTGGGGTTGTTCGTAGCGTTTCGCAACCCGGCCGCGACACGAGATGTGGTAACGATGCACCCGGTAATAACGGCCGTTTATGATGTCGCTGGCACCTGGGGGTTGTTACTCATTCCGGCGGGCTGTTCACTGCTCCTGTTTGCCTGGGGTGGTTATCGCCTGATGGATCAATGGGCGTTATTTGCCAGCCCGCCTGGCCTGTCGCCAGACCAGTTGAACCAGGCTTTAATGTCTGCTTTGAAATTTGGGCCGGAGGATTTGGCGGAAAACCAAAACGGCCGAATCAGCCCCCGCCAACAACAACAATTGACTGCTATGTACCAACAGACAGCCAAAATGACCGGATGTACTACTGGGGTTTTGTTGGCGTTTTTTATGTTTGTGGCTGCTTTTATCTGGTTTGGCCCGGCCGGGGGGGAATTGCGTCGGGCAGTAACGGCCGTACCTGGATTACTGTACATTTTTGTGGCCGTCGCGGTACTTTTTTTGTTTTTCCTCATCAACAGATTTGTTCAGGCGGCTCTACGTGCCAGAGGGTTGCCGGGTGAGCAGGTGCAGGTGATTGAAGGGCCGGTGCGGTTAAGTAAAAGCAGCAGCCGTTACGGCACCGTTTGTACCATTCGTGTGGGGTTCAAACGGTTTTACACCACCGAACCACAGCTGAATGGCTTTTGGCATGGGGCTTCGTACCGAGTTTACTACGTGCCCTATCATCCAACGGCCGTTTTCCTTTCCGCCGAACCCCTCAGACAATAATCATCCAGTTTTAGTTTAGCGTTTTGAGGAGTTTATTGTCGTTACAGCAATTGGGTTGTTTCCAGAAGCCGTTTTTGATATATCCACAATAGATATTACTGGAATTAACTTCATGTGGCGCAAAGACGCGGAAACGCTGGGAGGGAAAGCTCGCTGTACCCCTGTGCTGCACAAGAAACCTTATTTCCGATAAACCATAATAATTATTTTTGCGTTAACGCGGAACTTAATTCTGGACGCTCATTTAGGTTCAATCTCGTTATAATCCATCTATGCAGATTTCCGAACAGTATAGAAAAATTGCCGATTTTCTCGGTTTGAAAAAAAGTATTGTCGCCGTGCTTTCAATGGTCATTTTGATTGGGCTTGGCGAAAAAATGGCAGAACGTTTTTTGCCGCTTTACCTTATCGCTTTGGGTGGCGGGACATTTTCCATTGGTTTATTGAATGGTTTGGATAATTTATTAAGCGCGCTTTATTCACTTCCTGGGGGATATGCCAGTGATAAGTTAGGTCACAAAAAAGCCTTATTATTATTCAACTTGATAACAATGGCAGGTTATGGAGTTGTCATTGTCTTTCCCTACTGGCAAGCCGTCATCTTGGGCGCAATCCTTTTCATTTCATGGACGGCTATTTCCCTACCCGCAACAATGGACATGGTTGCAACTGTTTTGCCAAAGAATAAACGCACAATGGGAGTCTCGGTCAATTCGTTGGTTCGCCGTATTCCGATGGCTTTAGGCCCCCTTATCGGCGGGGCATTGATTGGAATCTTTGGAGAAAAGACAGGTATCCTGATTGCTTTTGTCGTGGCGTTAATTTTGGCGGGCGTTTCGCTCATTATCCAGCAATTCATGATTGATGAAACGCCAAAGGTTCAAAAAGAAAACGCATCCACTCAAAGTGGTGTCTCATTACTCACGCCACACCTACGAAAATTATTGGTAGCTGATGTTTTGGTGCGCTTTTGCGAGCAAATCCCCTATGCCTTTGTTGTTATCTGGTGTGTAAACATCAATAAAATTACGCCGTTGCAGTTTGGTATATTAACAACTATTGAAATGGTCACAGCGGTTTTGGTTTATATTCCTGTGGCTTATCTGGCAGATAAAAGCAGCAAAAAACCTTTTGTTGTGATCACGTTTGTATTTTTTGCCATCTTTCCGTTGGTATTATTTGTAGCAAAATCTTTCTGGGTCATGGTCATTGCTTTTGTCATTCGGGGATTGAAAGAGTTTGGCGAACCAACTCGCAAGGCCTTAATCATGGACTTAGCCCCTGATGGCAGAAAGGCAGCAACTTTTGGCATTTATTATCTGATTCGTGATGTAGTTGTATCCATTGCTGCTTTTGGTGGTGCTTTGCTTTGGGATTCGTCTACAGCCAAACTCATCATTGATATAATTGGTATGGGGCAATCCCTTCTACCTTTTTTCAATACTGTTCTTTCGCCAGCAACAAATTTCCTTGTTGCTTTCGGTTTTGGTGTGATTGGCACGTTATATTTTGCTTTTTTCGGTCAAGATTTGGGCTATGCCCTAATTCCACAAAACGAAAAGGAGTAAGTTGTTATGAAATGGGTTACTCGTTCACACATTCACGTTGACCGTGTTGCTTGTCCCTGGCTTATCACCCGCTTTGTTGATTCGGAAGCTGAGTTTATTTATGTGGCAAAGAATCAGGTAGAGCAGGTGGTTAAAGAAACAGGCGCAATTCCTTATGATGTTCCTAATGTTGAATTGGGGCACAAAGACGGGAAATGCTCGTTTGAATCCATCATTGAAAAATATGGCTTAACTGACCCTGCCCTGCTTCGGCTGGCAAAAATCGTTCATGCCGCAGATATTGAAAGCGAACTTCACACCGACCCGCTTGCTATTGGTTTAGAAGCCATTGCAACAGGTTACAGTATTCGCTTCCCCGATGATTTGGAAAATTTGGACAAACAATTGGAAGTGTATGATGCTTTGTACACCTGGTGTCGGTTGCAAGTAGCAAGGGGGTCTTAGTGAGCTTCTAAAAACAACTTCCTGTTTTGTTCGTAGTAACCGCTTCATCGGTCTGGACGACTAAAGTCGTTACGACGAACAACGCTCACCTGAGGTCAAAATGTGCCTGACAAAACAAGCGTCTGACTGGGGTATTGCGTAGCTGCCTCTCACCGGTATAAGTCAAATTCTTTTGGGCGCACCAGGTCGGTGGCTTTGCCGTCTCCAACGGGTAACTGGAGGCCACGCAGTAACACGGCCGGGATGTTTTCTGCTGCCTGCCCCATGAGCAGGCCCGCCGCCGCCGCGATTTCATCCGCTACGCCTACGTCGGTATGTTGTAAGGTGTAACCGTATAAATCAGCCTCCCCGCGCCGGTTCCACAGGGCCGGGATGCCTGCCACTCCAATTGCCACACCCACTGTACCCATACGAAACGGCCGTCCATGACTATCGGTAATCACTATCCCTGGCGATACCCCAGTATGGGCCAGAATGGTTTGCCGAATCTGTGCGGCAGAGGCATCTGGGTTTTGTGGCAACAGCAGCACTGTCTCTTCTTGTCCGGTCTGGAAAACGTTGGAACGGTCAATCCCTGCATTGGCACTGGTGAAACCCAGACGATGGCGCACAATTAACACACCTTGCCGCAGACGAGAAATTTCCTCGCTCTCCTGCAAAATGAGTTGTACCACACGCGGGTCTTTGCCAGTTTGGGCGGCGACCTCTTGTGCCTGGGGGCCGGGGGTCACGTCTGCCAGGTTCACCAGCCGCCCTTCGGCTTTGGAGACGATTTTTTGGGCAATGGCTAATACGTCTCCGGGTTGTAGGGAGATTTCGGCCGTTTTCAGGGCCGCCAGAATGAGTAAAGCAACGTTATCCCCTGGTTGAACATGGGGGAGGTGAGGGATGGGAAGAAGGGAGAGGGACATAGTAAAACGTGAAACGTGAAATGTTAGAAATGGAGTTTTGCAAAAAAACTCCGTTTCCTTTGGTCAAGTGATGCGCCAGATGGATGGGCGGGTTGGGTTGTCCAGAAAGCGGCGGGCGATGGTGGCGAGGGGTTCACCGGTTTCTGGGTGGGTCATGGTGGGGGCTAATTCGGCTACCGGGATGGCAACATGGGCAAATCGGAGCAGGTCTGGGTCGGGAATGGGGTGGTGGGCATTCTCTATCACCTGGTCATTAAAGAGGATGATGT
>CAZPEJ010000276.1:0-6932 GCA_964585465.1 uncultured Ardenticatenaceae bacterium | reverse complement strand
TGGAGTAAGGGGTCCCATTGGCCGGGCCAGGGGGGAGGGGAGTGTTTGTGGGTGGCAAAACGGCCGTTGCAGGGGAAGGTTGGGTGGGCGAAGCGGTGGGCACCTGGGCAATGGGCGCACGGGTGGGAACGGCCGTATTTCCTTGTGAACGACAACCTGCCACCAATAATGCAACTAGCACCCACCACACCATCCAACTAGCCATCCCATTTCTGCGTATCAAGCCAATTACGAACATAGCTTCCTCCGAACACTCCTATAATACACAGCATTATACATCATTACGTCAACTTCTTGTCAAGTTGCGTATGGCTTTCGTGATTTTTGTCTCGTTTGCACCCTGCTTTTTATCACTACAACCCCACTCTTTTATCCCCCATACTCCATAATGTGAGGTGTTGTCACCATGAACGATAAACCCATTTATGTCACCCCAAAAGGTTTAGAAGAGTTACGTGCAGAATTGGTATATTTGCAGCAGGTGAAACTGCCTGAGATCGTGACGCAGATGACAGAAGTGACCGAGGGTGGGGAGTGGGATAATACCGAAGCGCAATTGGTGGGTGATGCCCTGGCGTTTGTGGAAACACGGATTCAAGAGTTGGAGTACATGGTGCAACATGCCCAGTTGATTGAGATAAAACCGGCGTTGGAAGTGGTGCGGGTGGGAAGTACGGCCGTTCTTGAAATCAGCAACAACGACTTAACCACCGAACAGTACACCATTGTGGGGGCTGCCGAAGCCAACCCCAGCCAGGGGTTTATTTCCAATGAATCCCCTATGGGGCAGGCCATTTTGAACCGGCGTGTCGGGGATAGGGTAGAAGTAAAAGTGCCAGATGGTGTTTTGCGAATTCGCATTGTGGCCGTGAAGTGAGCCGCCCAATATCTTGACTTTTCCCTCTCTGTGCATCGCTGCCTCCCCTCTGTGAAACTCTGTGTCCCTGTACAGTTACTTCCAAATCACAAATTGCTTCGCAAGTAATACGCTGGAAAAGTTGCCAGAAAACGATAAACTATTACAGGTTTTTGTAAGTTTTCATCAGGTTTTGGAAGCTACCTTTCCTCCAGTAGTTCCCTACCGATTACTGGGTACTGATTACTGGGTACTGATACTAGATTGACCCTTTAACACTAAACTAGCCAATCTGCCGTATAGTTTACGCTTATGACAGATGACAGGTTAAAAACATGAACAAAAAGGTAATTTTTTCCTCTCTACTTCTTCTCTGGCTCTTCCTGCTTCCAGGCAACAGCCTGGCACAAAACAAAACCTTTTATTGGGAACGGTACGATGTAGACATCACCCTGTTGCCCAATGGGGATATGCGGTTTGTGGAGACACAAGCACTACAGTTTTCTGGGGACACATTTTCTAATGGGTTTATGGTAATTCCCTTAAACCAGGCGGATCGTATCACCGACATCAGTGTGTCCGAGGGAGATACCCAGTATCGTGAGTCCAGCAGCACCTTGTCGGGAACGTTCCAGGTGACAGAGGAGGCTGGCGATTTGTATGTGGATTGGTACTTTACCCCCACCACCGGTCTTCACACCTACACCATTCGTTATACCGTCAAAGGTGGGGTTATTGTGGGCACCAGCGAGCAGGGGGATGGTGACCAGATTTATTGGACAATTATCCCCTCCGACCACCCGGCTCCCGTGTTGCAAAGCAAGGTGACGGTGCGGCTACCCGATGGGGTACAGCCCCAGGTGTATGAAGGCAGTAATGATTATCTGGTGGCGGGTTATGTGAACGGGACAGAAAGTGATGAAGTAACCATTACAGCGAGTGAAGACGGAGAAACCATTACGTATCGCCTGGATAGTCCGATAGGAAGTGGGGAGACGTTTGAAGTGCGGGTGCAATTTCCGCATGGTTTACTGGGTATTTCCGAACCTGCCTGGCAACAGCAGCAACGGGTAGGGGATAGTCTCATGTTAGTGGTGGGAGGGGTCTCTGTTTTGTTGTTGGTGGGTGGGGTGTTGGGGGTGGTGGCCTTGTGGTATTTGTATGGGCGTGATCCTGACCTGAATTTGCCCGTTCCTGAATACCTCAGTGAACCTCCAGACAATTTATCCCCGGCGGTGGTGGGGACGCTGATAGATGAAAAGGCAGATACACGGGATGTGTTGTCTATTTTGGTTCATCTGGCACAACGGGAGTATTTGACCATTTCTGAGGGGGAAGGGAATAACCAGACATTTACTTTGAGTGATAAGGGGTTGGAGGAGTTACGGCCGTTTGAACGACAATTTATCCAGGATTTTTTCGCCGGGGCGACAGCTCGCACACTGGATAACTTGCGGTATCAGTTCGCCAGCAAGTTGCCGGGCCTGCGCCGCCTGTTGTATGAGGAGTTATCCCAGCAACAACTGGTGCCCCACTCGCCAGAAAAAATCAGAACCAATTATGGCTGTTTGGGTGGTTTTATTCTGTTGGTAGCCTTTTTGAGCTTTTTCGGAATGGCGTTTATCTTGCCTGAGAGTGCAATAGGAGCCGCTTTTTGTCCGCCGGTGGCTTTGGCGATAACGGCCGTTTCCCTCTTCATTGTCTCCTTCTTCATGCCTGTTAAAACCGCCAAAGGGGCAGAAGCAGCCGCCAAATGGAAGGCTTTCAAAAACTACCTGCAAAACATTGAAAAGTACCAGGACATACAAACAGCTGGAGATATTTTTGCCCAATACTTGCCCTATGCCGTTGCTTTTGGTCTGGAACGCAGCTGGATTAACAAATTTGCGGCTGTGCCCACCGCCCCAGTTCCACGCTGGTATCGGCCGTATCCGCACTTGTATGGGCATCGTCCGTTGGTGGGTGGCAGTTCGGCCGTTCCTGGCAACATCCCCTCCTCAGGTGACTCTGGCGGTTTGCAAGGTATGTCCGATTCCTTCAGCGGGGGGCTACAAAGTATGTCCAACAGCTTCACCCGCATGTTAAACAACACCGCCACCACCATGAAAAGTGTCCGTCCCCCCAGCAGTGGGAGCGGCGGGAGCGGCGGGTTTAGCGGCCGTAGCAGTCGCGGGTTTAGCGGTGGGGGTGGTCGTCGCAGTGGAGGCGGCGGCAGGCGTGGTTTTCGTTAAACCTTTGTAACGATTCACTGCAAAGGCGCAAAGAAAAGAAAAAACCTTTGTGTTCTTTGCGTACTTTGCGGTTAAATCCCAAAGAGGCTGAACAGTTACAAACCTTTTTCAAAAAACCGAGTTTTTCCGAAAAACTCGGTTTCTAACTAAGCGAGATGAAAATATGGGGCGAACATTAGGAATCATTTTAATCGTGGGTGGCATCATTGTCGGCATTATCGTGGTTTCCTTAATGATGGTATATCGTAACGAGGGCAGTTTGTCGGCCGGGGCCGCCACACTGGGCATTGCGCTGGGGGTAGCTGTTTTGTCACTGCCTCAACTCGGTTTTGGCGCATTTTTGCTGTGGAAGGGCGGTCAAGAAGCGGCCCAATCCGCCCAAGCCAACAAACAACGGCAACTGCTAAACATGGTCAAGACCAGGGGGCAAATTGCCATCAGCGATTTAGCCATCGAGCTAAAAAGTTCCCGCGACGAGGTACAACATTGGTTACATGAACTGGTGGGTATGGGGCTTTTTTCTGGCTATGTGAACTGGGAAGAAGGTATGTTATACTCCCAACAAGCAAAAGATTTACGCCAGTTGAACCAGTGCAAACAGTGTAATGGGCAACTGGAACTGGCTGGCAAAGGGGTCGTGCGCTGCCCCTACTGTGGCACAGAGTATTTTTTAAGTTGACAAGATAAGGAGAATAAAACAGATGAAAGAAGATGTTTCTAACCTGTTTGGAAAAATAACGGAAGAATCCAGTGGGTTGGGCAGTTTGTTGAGCAAGATTCCGGGACTGAGTGGGTACATGGAGCGCAGTCGCCGCCGCGAAGCTGACCAACTGCTACGGGAAACCATTGCCAACCGATTGGAAGGTAGCCGTTTGAAGTTGGGTGGGGTGCATCAAGAGTTGAGCCGTGACATCATCAAAGCCATAGATTTTGCCGAGCCGTTGGGTCGGGCTGATACAAAGTTGATGGGGTTGGTGGGCAAGGTGAAAGATGCTCCAACGGGTTACGCCGGTTTTTTTGATGCCGTAAAGGTAAAAGAAGAAGACCTGGCACAAATTTATACCTTTGACGAACAGTTATTGGGCCACGCGGATCAGATTGAATCGGCCGTTGCTGCCCTCCATAAAGCTGTGGTAGAAAATGGAGATGTTGGGGGAAATATCCGTGCCCTGGATGCGGCTGCCCAAGAAGCAAATGATGCGTTTGCCAAACGGGGAGAACTGTTGGCAGGTGTGGCATAGTTTTTATAAGGAGATGAACTCATGGCTCGTGTTTTTGATCGCGTTGCAGTAGATTCCTGGTTAAATGACGAAGTCGTACAAAAATTTCCGCGCGGAGGACTGGGGGATATTCGTTTAGGCTCGCCCTGTATTGTGAATCCGGGAGAAACGGCCGTTTTCATCCGTAGCGGCAAAGCAATGGGCACATTCAGCCCTGGCACCCATGTCCTCACCACCGCCAACGTCCCCTGGCTCACAGACCTCATCGAAGGGGGGTTGTTTGGCGGCAAAAACGTCTTTACCGCCGACGTTTACTTTGTCAAAACCACCGACCTTACCCTCAAATGGGGCACCTCCCAACCCATCATTGTGGAACACCCCAACCGCCCCCCTGGGGCCAGTGCCATCGTCGGCAACGGCACCTACGTTGTGCGTGTGAAAGACCCCTGGCGTTTCCTCACCGCCATGGACGCATTCCGCGAAAGTGTGCGCCAGCCCCAGGTGAAAGACCGGCTTGACCCCAAACTGGGTGTCATGATGCAAGACAAATTGAGCGAGCTGGCAGTGGCAAAAAATCTCGGCCCGGCCCAGCTGCAATCCTTCTCCCAAGACCTCAATAGCCTGTTGGTAGGCATGTTACAGTCCGAATTTGATGCGGTGGGCATGGTATTAGTAGATTTTGCCATTCGGATGGGGCTGCACCCCAACTCGTTAGAAGTTGTCACCAAGATGGGGTATGGCACCAGTTACACCCAAATGCAACAAGCTGATGCGTTTGTGGCGGCTGCCCAAAACCCGGCCGGTGGCAATATGGGAGAAATTGGTATTGGGGCCATGGGCATGGCTGCCATGCAAAACCTGCAACAACAACAAGTGCAGCAACAACAAGTGCAACAACAGCAGATGCAACAACAAATGGCTGCCCAACAAACGGCCGCCGCAGCCGCAGCCACCCCTGCACCCGCCGCCGCAGGTGGAGCAGTGCCGGATGTGATGACAACTGCCCAGGCAGCCGCGATTCTGCAAGTAAGCGAAGCAGATGTCATTGCAGCCATTGAAGCAGGTGACTTGAAAGCCCGCAAAATCGGTTCTGCGTATCGCATCAGCAAAGCGGCGTTGGATGCCTTTTTGGCGGGATAAATGGGGAAAGTGTTCAGTATTCAGTGGGCAGTAAACAGTAAATAGTGGACGGTGAATAGCTGATAGTCAAGTAGAGAAGCCGAGTTTTTCCCAAAAGACTCGGCTTCTAACCATTAAAACAACCGCTCAATCAAACAATGACATTATCGGGATTAACTTCATGTCGCGCAGAGGGAAGAATCACGTTTTACATCTCACGCCTTACGTTGTACGCCTCACGTTTCACGTTTCAAAGGTAGTTTTATGACCGAATTAACGGCCGATCTGGTTATTTGTGGTGCCGGGATTGCAGGTATTTCCACTGCTTACTATTTAACCCGGCAAGGGATGAAAAACATTGTGCTGGTGGATGAACGGCCGCCTCTCACCCTGACCAGCGATAAATCCACCGAATGTTACCGAAACTGGTGGCCGGACGCGCCAATGGTGCGGTTTATGAATCGCAGTATTGACCTGCTAGATACATTGGCACGGGAGAGTGATAACCTGTTCCGGCTCAATCGGCGCGGGTATGCCTTTTTTACTGCTGACTCACAAACGGCCGTTTCCTATGAACAGTCCGGGCGCAACAGCGAAGCCTTTGGTGGTGGCCCCTTGCGTATCTACCGCAACCAGCCAGACGACCCGCTCCTTACCTCTATTCCCGCCGAAGGGTTTGAAAACCAACCCGACGGAGCCGATTTACTGCTGGATCGGGAACTGATTTTGCGCCAATACCCGTTCATCAACCCAGAGGTCATCGCCATGATTCGGCCGCGCCGTTGTGGATCGCTGAGTGCCCAACAGTTGGGCATGTATTTACTTGAACAGGTGAAAACGGCCGGGGTGCAGTTGGTAAACGGCCGTATTTCTGCCATCACCACCAACAGCAATCAAGTAACGGCCGTTCACCTCAACCACAGCCCCATCACCACCATTCACACCCCCAGGTTTGTCAACGCCGCCGGGCCATACATCAAACAAGTAGGGCAGATGTTAGGCGTAGACCTGCCTGTTTATAACGAACTGCACGGCAAAATCTCCATCAAAGATTCGTTAGGCATCGTGCCGCGCCACCTGCCGCTAATGATTTGGGACGACCCCATCACCCTGCCCTGGAGCGATGAAGAACGGGCCGACCTGGCCGCCGACCCCGAAACGGCCTGGCTGGCGGGTGAACTACCCGCCGGAGTTCACTTCAAAACAGAGGGCGAAGGCAGCAGCAACATCTTGGTCATCCTGTGGACATACCATCTGGAGCCACACGACCCCATCTGGCCGCCCAAATTTGACGCGGAGTACCCCGAAATTGTCATGCGAGGTATCACCCGCCTGGTGCCGGGGCTGAGTGTGTACCTGGAGAAGTTGGAACGGCCGTATTTAGATGGTGGTTACTACTGCAAAACGCGGTAAAACCGGCTGCTCGCCTGCCCTTTGTCCGTTAAGGGGGCCTACCTCATAGGCTCACTCTCCGGGTAAGGCATTATGGCCACACAAGCCGCCGCC
>CAZPEJ010000275.1:4042-6938 GCA_964585465.1 uncultured Ardenticatenaceae bacterium | reverse complement strand
CCACAATATCCACCGTGACCGGCCCGGTGAACCGCCACACCAGCCAGATGGAAACGGCCGCTATTGCCAATACACCCCCCAGATAAAAATTTGTTCGTTTCATCGTTTGATGCTCCAGGCCAGATAGTTAGTTTTGTGAAGATAGGACGTATTGCTAAAGGGGATTAGAGGTTGGAGATTAGAGATTGGCTAATCTCTAATCCCTAATCTCCCATCTCACAATAAAAAATGTCAGTTTATGCCCTCTGCGAGTATACACAAAACAAATTATACCTGGGTACAATAACCGGCTCAGTGAAAAAAATCATTCTCTAAGGATGAAGAAGATCATGCTGTATGGATTAAAAGAAACGTTGTGGGGCTATCGGCGGCAATGGCTGATGGGTATTTCCTGGCTGGTTGCGCTGGGGTTGGTGTGGGTGGTGGTGCGGGTGGTGCCGTTTTCGGCCGTTTGGCAAACCATACAACAGTTGCAAGGCGGAGAACTGGCCTGGTTGTTGCTGGCAAATGGGGTGGTATTGTGGGGCTTAAACGGCCGTTGGTGGTTCATCTTACGCGGGTTGGGGCATCCGGTTCCCTATCACACGTTGCTGGGGTATCGGCTGGTGGCTTTTGGCATTAGCTACTTTACCCCTGGGCCACATGTGGGCGGCGAACCAGCCCAGGTGTATCTGGTGGAACGGTTTCACGGCGTGCCACGACCGGTAGCGGTGGCGGCGGTGGGGTTGGATAAAACGCTGGAGTTGTTGGTTAATTTCACCTTTTTGCTGCTGGGGGTGGGGGTGATGTTGCGAACGGCCGTATTTAACCAGATGGTGGGTACCGGAACGGCCGTTTTTGCCATTTTGCTCCTTCTCCTGCCGGTGACCTATCTGCTGGCCTTGCGGCACGGCCGTTATCCCCTTGCCCACACCTGGTTATGGCTAATGCGGCCGGGGGGCGGCTGGTTACACCGTGTGTACCACCTGTTACACAGTAGCGAAACCCAGGCCAGCCACTTTTGCCGCGTGGCCCCCCGCTTTTTGTTTTTCGCCCTGGGCATGTCTTTGTTAAGCTGGCTGGCTTTGCTGGCGGAATATGGGCTGATGGTCTCTTTTCTAGGCAGCCAGTTGACCCTGGAACAACTTCTTATTGCCCTCACCGCCATTCGCCTGGCGATGCTGTTGCCCCTGCCAGCCGGGTTGGGCACGTTAGAAACCAGCCAGTTGTTAGCTTTTGCCTGGCTGGGGGGAGATACGGCCGTTGGGCTGGCGGTTGCTTTGTCCATTCGGGCGCGGGATGTGTGGTTGGGGCTGGCCGGGTTGGGGTGGGGGGCGTGGAAAATGGGCTGGTTCTTTTCCGCAAAACCAGTGAAGGTGATAGAATAACCCCGTTGTGGGTAGCTATCCAATTGTTGGGTGGTTACGTTTTTAGTCACCTAAGGAGAAAGCAGATGAATATGAAGTTAAGTAGTAATCAATGGATTGTGGTGGGGTTAGCCGCCGCTACAGGGTTGATTCACCTGATGTTGGGGTTTGGTGGGAATACATTGTTTATTTTAAATGGGCTGGGTTATTTTGGCCTGGCCGCCGGGCTTTATATGATTCCACAGTTGGCCGGGCAACGGCCGTTAATTCGATGGGCTTTATTGGGGTATACGGCCGTGACCTTCATCCTTTACTTTGCTTTCAACTGGCCCAACATTTGGGGGCCAATGGGGTTGATTACCAAAGCCATTGAGCTGGTTCTGTTGGTCATGCTCTGGCGCGAAAAGTAGTTTAACTGGTTGTGTATCCTGTATTTAAGAGATTAGAGATTGGAGATGGGCAAATCTCTAATCTCTAATCTCCTCAAAACACCGGGTTAAAAGTGAACAATTAGCTGGTTGATGTCATACGCCCCACAAAATCGAGTTGGTGGGCAATGTACACCAGTTCCCCCCGTTCAATTTGCGCCAGACGTTCAGTAATCCAGGCTGTAAAACGGCCGTTATCCAATTGTGCCTCGTTGGTTAAAACATCCGATAGGGTGTGAATGATAAATTGCAAAAAAAACTTTTCATCCGCCACATACCCCTCCTGCCCGGCAAAAACCACCCAATCTGAACTACCCGCCGCCAAAATCTCCCCACCAGCAGCCTGCAACTGGTGAAACAGGTGGCGACCACTCTGGCTATCACCCGATTTTTTGCCTGCCACCACTCGTTCATCCATCGTCTGATGGTAAAGCCGTTCCACCAGGGCATCAAACGCCGGGTCAATGGGGGGCTGAAAAATGGTGGCTCCATCAAAGTTGAGGGTAAATAAAAACACCCCACCCGGCCGCAGCAAAGAAAAAAGCAACGGCAAGGTGGTGGGAATGTCTACCAGGTCTAAAAAGGCATGAGCGATTAACACATCCCACTGCTTTTTGCCTTGTTCCCGCCGCACAAAGTCAAAAACATCTATGGTTTCCAGGTGCAGAGAAAAAGGAACGGCCGTTAATCGTTCATGTGCGATGGTGATATTTTCTGGCAGCGCATCCAAAGCCGTATATTCTCCACCCAGCCCCACCCCCTGCGCTGCCAGCCGTTCCACCATCGTGCCAATCCCACACCCCACCTCCAAAATGCGCGGTTTTGCTGGCAAACTGTGACAAAACATCTCCCACACCTGCCGGTTCAAAGCCCGGTCATCCACACGCTTCTTCGCCGCCAGATAGCGGGGGAAGTTTTGAGCTTCGAGTTTCGAGTTTTGAGTTTCGAGTTTCGAGTTTTGAGTTTTGAGTTTCGAGTTTTGAGCTTTGAGTTTTGAGCTTTGAGTTTCGAGTTTTGAGTTTTGAGTTTCGAGTTTCATGTTTTAGGTTTCAAGTTTCAAGTTTCAAGTTGGAGAATCCGTGTTCATCCATTTTATCCGTTTCATCTGTGGTTAATTCCCTC
>CAZPEJ010000275.1:0-3942 GCA_964585465.1 uncultured Ardenticatenaceae bacterium | reverse complement strand
GTTGGAGAATCCGTGTTCATCCATTTTATCCGTTTCATCTGTGGTTAATTCCCTCGCTCCTCGCCCCTCGCCCCTCTATAAATTGACGAATGCGCGACAGGCTATTGTCCCAGGTGGGGTGGGCTGAAAAAAAACGGCGCGCGGCCATGCTCATATCGGCCAACAGGGCGCGGTTTTGGTGCAAGGTGAACAAGTGATGGGCTAAAACGGCCGAATCTGCCACCAAAAAACCATTTTCCCCATCAGTAATGAGTTCGTGCGCGGCCCCGGCAACCCCGGCCAGCGCGGGCAAACCAAACGCCATCCCCTCCAGATACACAATCCCAAACCCTTCATAACTGGATGGAACCACCAACAGGTGGCTGTTCACCAGATGGTGGGCAACCGTTTCATCGGGTTGTAGGCCGTGTAGTTGCACATAGGGGGTTAAATCGGCCGTTTGGATTTGCTGTTGAATCAGGCGGGTATAGGCGGGGGAAACGGCCGTATCACCCACCACCGCCAGTTGCCAACACCCACGCGGCAACCGGGCCACCGCCGCCAACAGCAGGTGCAACCCCTTCCGTTCCACCACATTGCCCAAAAAAAGCAGACGCAGCGGCCCTGGCTGGTGCGCCCGTGCCACAATAGTGGTTTCATCGGGCAAAACAGGAAATCTATCACCCGCTGGATAAGCCACCACAAACGGCCGTTTCCCCCCCACCAACCCTTCTACCACCTGCCGCGTTGTTTGACTGTTAAAAATAAACCCTTGCACCGTCGCCAAATAGTGCCGTTCCACCCAACGGTATAACGGCCGTTGCCAGGCCGGGTGAGTTTCGCTGCTGCGAAGGTGATGCACAATAGAAAAAATGGGGTAACTCACCCGCCCACGTAACCGCCAATTGAGCGCAAATAATGACGGATGATTTAATTCATCTTGCAACAACACATCAAAACGGCCGTTTAATAGCTGCCGGTAGAGCGAAGAAGAGCAATTGTGCAGCAAACAACGGCCGTAACGAACCCAGGGCAACGAAATAACCTGCACCTCGTCCCCACACTGCCGCAGGTGCGCCACCAGCTTCCGGTCATACAAATAACCGCCCGAAACCGTGTCCAGGCTGCCATAAATTACCAGTCCAACATTCATAATTAGTTTGTAGTAACGACTTTAGTTGTCCAGACCGCCCCGTTACACCTCAACCATTGGGTCAACTTCCAGGCGGCGGGTCAGCCAGCGCACCAGCAACAGGGACAACAAAGCCAAGGCGATCAACAATAAGCTGCTCCACAAAGCCTCATTTAAGTTGCGCTCCAAAGCTCCATACACCAGCAACGGCATCGTTTGGGTGCGGCCTTGCAAACTGCCAGCAAACAAAATGGTGGCTCCAAACTCGCCCAACGCCCGCGCCCAACTGAGAACTAACCCGGCCAGTAAACCGGGGGTACTGAGCGGCAAAGCGATGTAACGAAACACGGTGCTGGCAGAAGCCCCATCAATGCTGGCAGCTTCGACCAGGTCGCGGGGGATGGCACTAAAACGAACCTGGGCGGTGCGGATAAAAAATGGGGCGGCCACAAAGGTTTGGGCCACAATAACGGCCGTTGTGGTGAAAGGCAACGACACCCCCATCTGCTCCAACAATGGGCCAAACAGCCCGCGCCGCCCAAACGCCAGCAACAACCCCAACCCTGCCACCACAGGCGGCAAAATAATGGGCAGTTCAACCAAAACATTGACCAACTGTTTGCCACGAAAAGAGGAACGAGCCAACACATAGGCCAGGGGAGTGCCAAACAGCAAAATAAGTAGGACAGAGATAACTGTTGTGCCTAAACTTAACGTGAGCGCACTGAGCAGAGAACGGCCGAATAGCGCATTGACCCCGCTGAAATCCCCCACCGCCCGCCACAACATGGCCAGCAAAGGCACTGTCAGAAAGAAAAACATCAAAGCCGCCATCACAGCCAGGACAGCCGCCGCATTAAACTTTTGCCGGGAAAAAAAACGGAAACCAAGTTTCACTAGGGGATTATGGCGAGATGGGGCGCGGGCCAAAACCCCACTTTGCCAGTACAGTCTGACCCTCTGCGCCTAATATCAGTTCAATAAAAGTTTGTGCCATTTCTGGGTTTGTCGAGTTATCAACCAGGCCAATCGGGTATACAGCGACAACATTTAACGTTTCCGGTATCACTATCATTTGCACCTGGGCAGCGATGTCGGCCGTTACATCTGATTGATACACCACAGCTGCGTCTGCCTCTCCTAAAACCACTTTGGCGGTTAGTTGGCGCACATTTGTTTCTTCAGAGACCAGGTTGGCAAAAACGGCCGATTTAAACCCCGCACCATAAACAGGATCGGCCGAAACATTGTCTAACATCTGCTCCGTAAACACCCGAATCGGTACATCCGGCAAGGCAGAGACAAACTTAACTCCTTCACGGGCCAAATCTGCTAACGTCTTAATGTTAGCCGGGTTCTCTGCCGGAACAATCACCACCAGACGATTCGTTAAAAAATCAGATGGCTCCCCAGTAATACGCCCGGCCGCCACCGCGTTATCCATCTGTGTCTGATTAGCCGACGCAAACAGATCGGCCGGGGCACCTTCCGCCAGTTGGGTCGCCAATTCAGACGAACCAGCAAAATTGAACTGCACTGTGACACCGGGGTGTTGCGCTTCAAACAGTTGTCCCAATTCCGTAAAAACATCTGTCAACGAAGCGGCCGCAAACACAGTTAGAGAGCCTTTGTTACTATCAGAAACATCACCACCCGGCGAACCACACCCCACTATAACCCAAAGACCTAACACAAAAACTAATTTTTTGTAACCCATGATCTTTTAGACAACACCTGAGCCTGTTGAAGGCACAACAAACCTGCCTGCTACCCGGTCAGCAAAGGCATTTGGTAAGAAGCCCAGGCAATCTCGTTTTCCCAAATTTTGACCGTGATATGGCTCAAAGTGGCGGCCTGAATCTGTTGTGCCATACCCTGGCAAAAGATACGGCTAAAATGTTCAATACTTGGGTTCAACCCAACAAACTGCGGCAGATCGTTGAGTGTTTTATCCCGAAAATAAGCCACCAACTGATTCAGGTGATGTTCAATGTCCACAATATCCACCAGATACCCATGTGGGTCTAATGTCTCTCCATACAATTGCACCTCCACCTGGTAATGATGGGAGTGTTTCTCATTTTCAGCCCCCCAATCCCCGCCAATTAAGAAGTGTTGGGCGACAAACGCTCGTTTTACTGCCACAGCATACATTTCTTGCTCCTATACCATTGAGTTTATCGGCCGTTTACCCCTTCCAGAGCTTCCAATACCCCTTGTTCCCTGGCCCGTTGTTGGCACTCTTTCACAAGGTTTGGAGGGAAACGGCCGATCATTTCTCCTATTTCTCGTCCAACCACATCGGCAAACCAGCGGGATTGTTTCACAAAATGGTACCGTTCAGCAATAGTAAACAACTCGATAGCCTGTTCGGGTTGCCCGTGATCCGCCAGCCACAGGGCACGAGCTGGCAACAACACCATTTGGGCAATAAACGGCCGAATCTCTAACACCAGTTGTGTCGCTTCTGCCAAAAACACCCCGCTCTGCTGTCCGTCGCCCAATTGCCGCATCACATACCCCATCGTCGCCAACGCCCAGGCCAGTTCATCCCGGCGCGGATACACCCGATAACTGGCAATGCCTTCCGTCAGATACCGTTGTGCCTCCGCCAAATCCTTCTGGGCCAGAGCCGCACTGCCCAACAACAGCCAAGACAACGCCACAATACGCTCAAAACCCACCGATTGTGCCAGTTCCAGCCCCAACTGCCCATAACGGCGCGCCTGGTCATACTCTCCCAGGTGCAAAGCAGCAAACCCCATTAGCGTAGTCAGGTGAGCTTCGTCGTCCCGCACCCCCATCTCCCGCGCCAGCAGCAACCCCTCCTG
>CAZPEJ010000274.1:0-6941 GCA_964585465.1 uncultured Ardenticatenaceae bacterium | reverse complement strand
CTCGCCTATGCCGGGCTGATCCTGAGCCATAACATTTCTGCCCTTATTTTTTCCCCTTTTTTACTGCTCTATCTACTATTTCGCTTCGGCAGCAGGGTTTACCAAAAAGAAATACCCCTGGCGGCCTTCTGGGGAATTGCCCGCCGCCTGTTGTTTGCCTTTCTCCTGGCCCTGGCTCTGGCGGCCTGGTTCTTTTTGCCTGCACTGGCAGAACAAGATATGGCACAACTGGGGCCAGTCACGGCCGGTTATTTCCACTTTAGTAACCATTTTCGCAGCAGCGACCTGGTACAAACTTCGTTTTTGTTCGACTATAACCCTGATGGAGGTGTGGCGTTTCGTATGGGAGCCGTGCAGGCGGGAACGGCCGTTTTCTCCCTCCTCCTCCTGTTGATTCGCCGAAAATCCTTCACCGGATGGGTTATCTGGTACATTCTGCTGCTCACCATCCTGGCTACCTGGATGATCATCCCCTTATCCCGCCCCTTGTGGGAACATTTGCCCCTGCTGGATTTCACCCAATTCCCCTGGCGATTCCTCTCTGTGCAGGCATTTGGCCTTGCCCTGGCAACGGCCGTTTTTGCCACCCTGCCCTTGCGCCGTTACCTGGTCCCTGGGGTCATTGCCGTGTGTCTTGTGGCTGGCCTGGGAGGGTTGCAACCCGACTACCTGCCTCTAACCGATGCCGACATAACCGCCGAAACCCTGGCGCAGTACGAATGGTTCACCGGCAACATTGGCACCACCATCAGCGCAGAATACCTGCCACCCGGGGTGCAACCCCGCCCTGTGACCAGCAGTTGGCTGAATGACGGTGAACGATGGCAGATACGGCCGTTAACTGGCACCCTCCTCACCGCCCAACGCCTGAACGAAAACGCCATCCACCAGCGATGGCAAGTGGAAAGCAGTGCCGCCACCCTCTTGTTCCCCACCCTCTACTGGCCGGGTTGGACGGCCGAAATTGACGGAGAACCAGCAGAAATACGGCCGTCTCCCAGTTCTGGCCTCATCACCCTAGATGTCCCCGCCGGACAACACACCATCTCCCTCCGCCTCGCCCGCACCCCCATCCGCTTGGTCGCCGAACTCATCTCCGCCGTCGCCATCCTGTTCGTTTTTGTCAGTTTCAGGTTTCAGGTTTCAGGTTTCAAGTTTCAAGTTTCAAGTTTCAAGTTTCAAGTTTTACTTCTTTTCGTTTTTCTTCTAACAGCCCGCCTCTGGCCCCGCCCCTCTTTGCCGCCCGATAACCTGACCTGGGATTTTCTGCAAATGGGGTATTTGCACCACGACACAGAGGGAGTGTTATTTACCAATGGGGCAAGACTACTCAGGTATCACTATAACCAGGAACAGGCAGCCGCCGGAGAAACAGTAGAAATTTTTGTGGAATGGGAAACGGCCGAATCTACCACCTCAGCAACCCTCTCTCTGGCAACCCCCGCCATCAACCGCTTCAACGCCCCCGTTCTTGCCTCAGCCACCCAACCTGTGCAAACCGGAACGGCCGTTTTTCGCCTGCTCATCCCGCCCAACGCCCCCGCCGGGTTATATGTGCCACAACTCACCCTGCCAGAGAGCGACCCCCTCATGCCGTCCGGCCAACCACGCGGGCCTCTCTTTTTACGGCCGTTGCGAATCACCGCCACCGCCACCCCCACTCCCCTGGATGGGGCGTTCCATGTTCAGGTCAACCAGGTTAGCCGCCGCCCCAACCAGACAGTCGAAGTACAACTGGCCTGGTGGGCAGCCCACCCCCCGGCCGAAAATTTCAATCTCTCCCTGCGCCTCACCGACGACACCGGGCACGAATTGAGCCAGTTTGACACACAACCCGGTTTTGGCTTCCAACCCAGCAGTCAATGGCCGCCTGCCACCTGGGTGAACGACTGGTTGACCCTGCCTTTGCCAGCAGAGCTACCCCCGGCCGCCCATTATCCCCTGGTCATTCGCCTCTACAGTGTGGCATCGGGCGACCTGTTGCTCACACGCCGCCTGGGGCAACTGGAATGGGTCGGGGCAGAACTGACCTTCCAGAAAAACGAGCCACTTTTTACAGCCCCAGCAGACATCACCCCCCTGACGGCCGATTTTGCCAACGCAACCGGCCAACCTGTTTTGCAACTACTGGGTTACACCTGGCAACAAACGGCCGATTTACTGCAACTAACCCTCTATTGGCAAGCGTTAACCGATGGCATGGCCGATTACACTCGTTTTGTACATCTGGTAGAGACCGCCCCCGACACCCCCCCTTTGTTGCAAGATGACGCTGCGCCGCGTTACAACAGTTACCCCACCAGCCAATGGGTAACAGGAGAAGTGGTCGCCGACCAAGTGACCTTCGATTTAACCACCCTCTCCTCAGGCACTTATCAGTTGGTGACCGGGTTTTACTATCCGGTGAATGACGGATTTATGCGATTAACGGCCGTTTCCGCCACCAATACCCCTTTCGCCTCAGATCGTGTCCCTCTGGGTCATCCAATACCGGTTCCATAACTTGTGGTACACCCTTTTTTGCATGGTGTTGTGCGGTCATTGCTGACCATGCCTGCTACCCGGTCAGCAACACCTTTCCACGACGACCAGAACGCTCTGCATGAGCCACCGCAGCCCGGAACTCGGTTAAATCGTAAGAGGCCGCCACTGGTGGACTCAAATGCCCGGCCGCCATAAGTGCCATCAACTCCTGCAAAACGGCCGTTCTTTCCTCCCACCCCTTCACTCGCAACCAGTGAGCCAACCAAAACCCGCGAATGGTTAAACCGCGAAACAACATCTCCCCGCTATGGACAGGCACAGGTTGATTGCTGAGTAACCCATACACCAACATCGTGCCCCCTGAGCGAACACCCTGCAAAGCCAATGCCCCCGTTTGCCCACCTACCGCGTCAATGGCCCCTTTCGCCCCTTTGCCCCCTGTCAACTGCCGTATCTGTTCCACCACATTCCCCTCCCCAGTACAAATAACCGCATCAGCTCCTAATGCCAACAATTCAGCCACCTGCTCTTGCCGACGTACCAGATTCACCGTGCGAAACCCTTTCAACTGGGCGATTTGTAATACGAATCGCCCTAATGTGGAGCCAGCCGCTGTTTGTACCAGCCAATCCCCCGGTTGCAATGTTAACTCGTCCACAAGCATAACCCACGCCGTAACTGGATTTACCAAAAATTGGGCGGCCGTTTCATTACTCACACTATCTGGTACAGCAACCAGCCAACCAGGATGGGCGATAACATACGTTTGCCAGGTGCCTGTCACACTCAACGGCACCACCCGTTGCCCCACTTGCCAACCCTCAACACCCTCACCAACGGCCGTAATGACTCCCACCCCTTCATGCCCGCCAACCGCAGGTAATGTTGGCAAACGGCCGTATTCCCCACGAATTGTCAGCAGATCAGAAGGATTGATGGCCCGATGAGTCAGCCGCAACAAAATTCGCCCGGCTAGCACATCAGGTATGACACCCTCTTCCAACTGCAACACGGCAGAAGGTTCTCCAAATTGATAAAACTTCAAGGTTTGCATTGTATTCCTCCAGTAACCGCCATTATCCCCTGCAAACCATTCCCCTGGCAAACTTACTCCTGAAACCATTCAACGTGGTACAATAGCCCCCATGCCGATTCGACAACTATCCGACCAATTAGCCTCTCAAATTGCTGCTGGGGAGGTGGTGGAACGGCCGTTTTCTGTCGTGAAAGAACTGGTAGAAAACGCCATTGATGCCGCCGCCACCACCATCCATATTGAAGTGCGTGGGGGGGGCCGCCAACTGGTGCAGGTGGCAGATAACGGCGCAGGTATTTCAGCAGCCGAATTAGAAACCGCCTTTTTGCGCCATGCCACTTCCAAAATCAACCGCGTGGAAGATTTGAACAGCATCCTCACCCTGGGGTTTCGTGGAGAGGCGTTGGCTGCCATTTCGGCCGTTTCCCAGGTAATGGTTGTCTCGCGGGCGGCCAGCGACCCGGCCGGAACCCGCCTGCTGCTGGCTGGAGGGCACAAAACCGAGCGCGAAACCGTTGGTGCGCCCCAGGGAACCATCATTGCCGTAGAAAACCTGTTTTACAACACCCCAGCCCGCCTTAAATTTCTCAAAGGGGAAACCACTGAACGCCGCCTGATTGATGAATTTGTCACCCGCTACGCCCTGGCCTACCCCAACATCCGGTTTCGCCTCACCCACGACGGCCGAATCACCTTTCAAACCAGTGGCAGTGGCAGCCGCCTGGATGTATTAGCAGCCGTCTACGGCCCGGAAACGGCGCGACAACTGTTGGAAATTGGGCAGGAGGAACGAGAGGGCGAGGAGCGAGGAGAGAGGGGCGAGGAGCGAGAACACCCGTTGCGGCTGGATGTCTCTGGTTATGTGGCTCCTCCCAGCCTCCATTGGGCCAATCGCAGCCACATTACCCTGTTTATGAACGGCCGTTACATTCGAGATAACAGCCTCACCTACGCCATCATTCAGGCTTACCACACCTTGTTGCCTATCGGCCGTTACCCCCTGGCTCTTGTTTTCCTGCAAATCCCCCCCGAAGAAGTAGATGTGAACGTGCATCCCACCAAAATTGAAGTCCGTTTTCGCCACAGTGATGCCATTTTTGGCGCAGTGCAAAAATCAGTGCGGCGCACCTTGCTGGCCGAAGCCCCCATCCGCCACATGGGAGCCTGGGCTACATCGCAGCTATCTACCCCTTCCCCCAACTGGCACGGCTCCCTGGATGAACACGCTTTTATTCCCCGCGCCGAGTCGTTGCAAACACCCCTGGAACTGGAATGGTCGTCCCCCGATGCCCCTTTGTCTCCGGCAACGGATTTACAACCCTCGTTACCCACCCCGCCCCACACAGGTGAAAAACTGCCCATCATGCGCGTGGTGGGGCAGGTGGGGGCGGCCTACATCATCACCGAAGGGCCAGAAGGCATCTTTCTCATTGACCAACACGCGGCGCATGAGCGGATTTTATACGAACAATTTATGGCACAGTGGGATAAAAACAGCGTATCATCACAAGGACTGGTGGCGGGAACGGCCGTTTACCTTTCGCCGTCACAAGCTACTTTATTGGAAAGCAACCTGGACAGCATGAAAAAACTTGGTTTCCACATCGAGCCGTTCGGCCCCAACGCCTTTATGGTGCGAGCCGTACCCACCTTGTTGCTCAAATTAGACCCGGCCCAGGCTGTGCAGACAGTTGTAGCCGACCTGGAGCGGGGAGATGAGCCACTACAGGATAGAATAGAAGCCAAGATCATTCGTCGGGTGTGCAAAACGGCCGCTATCAAGGCAGGCCAGACATTGTCGGTGGTCGAAATGGATACCCTTATCCGCCAGTTGGAGGCGTGTCACACCCCTTTCACCTGTCCACACGGCCGCCCCACCTTGATTCACTTGTCAGCCACCCAACTGGCGCGGGAATTCGGCCGTATCTGACAAGGTAATTTGTAACCCATAAAGGGCAAACTGGGGTTACGAAATAGAACTTCGGGTCTTTCGGATTTTGTAGGGTTTGCCGTAAAATGTAAAACATGACCAGAGAAATTTCACGTTTTACGTTTCACGTTTCATTGGTTGTTAACCCCCTGAAATCCCAAAGAACCAGGACTTCTATCCTATCACCAAAGTTACCGCAAAACTTTAACCTTTAGGGCATGTTGACTGGTTTGCAACCTGTTATCATCTGATTATGAGTGATTCCGCTTCTAACACACAGCGTTTTGCTTTTCATATCGGCCGTACCATTGGCAAGTACAAAATCGAAAGTTTGCTGGGGCGCGGCGGCATGGCAGAAGTATACAAAGCCAAACACCCTGAGTTAGGGCGGGATGTTGCGATTAAAATTTTGCACCCCCACTTCACCGATACCCCTGGGTTTATTGAACGTTTCCGCCGTGAAGCCCAGGCAGCCGCCATGTTGCGCCACCCCCACATTGTGCAAATTTATGACTTTGATGCCACCGAAGAAGGGTTGTACTACATGGTGATGGAGTACATCGAAGGGCAATCGCTGGAAGATTACCTGGAGTATCGGCACACGGCGTTATCGGTAGAAGAAGCAGCCAAATTGTTTAAGGAAATGTCCGACGCACTGCAATATGCTCACGAAAATGGGATGGTGCATCGGGACATCAAACCTGCCAATATGATGCTGGACAAAAACGGCCGAATTTTCCTCACCGATTTCGGGATTGCCCAGATTGTCGGGGCCAGCCGCCTGACAGAAAGTGGTCTCACCACCGGCACCCCCTACTACATGTCCCCGGAACAGGTGATGGGGCAGCCCGTTTCCCCCGCCACCGACCAATACGCCCTGGGGGTGATGTTATTCCAGATGCTCACCGGCCAACTCCCCTTTTCGGGAGAAAACGCAGCCACCGTGATGATGGCTAAGGTGACAGAGCCACCTCCCTTGCCCAGCCAGTTTAACCCCGACCTACCTCCGGCAGTGGAATCGGTGGTGATGAAGGCATTGGCTCTGCCGCCGGAAGACCGGTTTCCCTCGGTGAAGGAGATGTGCCACGTCTTACAAACGATTAGCTTTGGCGATCCGGCCACCACACCGCTTGCCATCAGCCCGTTTATTCCCTTCACCGCTTCCACCCAGCCGGCCATCACCGCCCCACAACCCACGTTACCCAGCCAAACGGCCGTTTCCGACCCGGCCACCCTCCCTACCGCCCCGCGTACCCCGGCTTGGGTGTGGCCCGTTTTATTCGTTGGGGCGTTGGCCCTGGTGGCGGTAGGTTTTTTGCTGGCAAGGGATAACCCACCCCCCGCACTTCCTACCCCTACCTCCCAAACAACAGTAGAAATCGCCCTGGTGTCAACGGAAACGGCCGTTCCTGCCACTGCTACCGCCACACCCACTGCCACACCAACCACCCTGCCCAGCCCCACCCCCGCCCCCACCCGTACAGGTATGAC
>CAZPEJ010000273.1:0-6951 GCA_964585465.1 uncultured Ardenticatenaceae bacterium | reverse complement strand
AATTTCTGTCAGGTTCATCGTGATACGGTACCTCTTGATAGGGTTTTTGGGGGGGATGGTGTGTCCAGTGCCCATCCACAATCCAAGTATCAGCGATCATGGGGCAGAAACGGCCGTTTGTCAAACCAGTCGAATTAGAACATTCGTGCTACAATTGGTCGCATGAAAAAACGCCGTCAACTGAACAATTACCGCCACCATTATCCCCAATTGCGCCGCCACAAACCTCGCATCAATTGGAACAAGGTGTTATTGGAGCAAATTCACCTTTCCAAATTGCCAGAACCCTTACATGAGTACCGATTTCATGCCAATCGGCAGTGGCGGTTTGACTTTTGCTGGAAACGGCCGGGTAACCTGGTGGCGTGTGAAGTGGAAGGGGGCATCTGGATGCAAACCGTCACCGGGCGCAGCAAAGGCCACGCCCACCCCAAACGGTTTGAAAGCGACTGCGAAAAGTACAATGAAGCCGCCCTCTATGGCTGGACAGTTATTCGAGTAACCCCTGAGATGATTCGGGACGGCCGGGCCATTGATTGGTTAGAGCGTGCTTTGATGGAGTGATAACCCAGGATGTGTTAAACTAACGCACGTTAGGCACAACATGATTTTGCAACGACCATCAAGAACTGTGCTAAAGACAACCCATATGGCGACACAAAATCCCCCAAAAGTAATTATTCTTGGTGCCGGGTTTGCTGGTTTGTTTGCTGCCCGAACGCTGGCAACGCAGCCAGTAGAGGTGTTGATCATTGACCGGCAAAACTTTCATACCTTTACCCCATTGCTCTACCAGGTGGCGACGTGTGCATTAGACCCAAGCGAGATTACTTATCCGGTGCGAACCATTTTTCGTGACCGGCATCGGATACGGTTTTTGTTAGGCAAGGTAACGGCCGTTCAGCCCCAGGAGCAGGTGGTGACACTGTTTGCAAACGGCCGTTCTCAGCCAGAGCATTATGATTATTTGATTGTGGCAACGGGTAGCACCCCCACTTATTTTGGCAACAATCGTTTTCAGACCCACTCGTTAGAATTGCGTACCTTGAGTGATGGGGTGCGGCTGCGTAATCATGTGTTGAAACTGTTTGAAAAGGCAGCCTGGACGGAGGATGTGCGGCTGCGCCAGGCTTTGACAACCATTGTGGTGGTGGGTGGTGGGCCAACCGGGCTGGAGACGGCTGGAGCGATTTATGAGCTGTATAACTATGTCTTGGACAAAGAGTACGGCCGTTATCAACTCCAAACCCGGGTCATTTTGGTAGAAATGTTACCCCACCTGCTGGCCCCTTATCCCGACACCCTGCGCCAGGCGGCTCTACAACAATTAAAATCCATTGGGGTGGAAGTGTTGTTGGAAAGACGGGTGACAGATGTCAGTGCGGAGAGTATTAGTCTGGATGATGGAACTGTGATTCCAACCCATACGCTGATCTGGGCAGCCGGGGTAAAAGCGTCACCGGTTGCCGACTTGTTGGGGGTTCCTCTGGCGCGGGGTGGCCGGGTACCGATTGATGACACAACGGCCGTAAAAGGTTTGACTCGCGTTTATGCTGCCGGTGACATTGCCCACCTGGAAGACGCGGCTGGCGAACCTTACCCAATGGTCATTCCCGTCGCTCAACAACAGGGCATTTTAGCCGCCAAAAATATCTTAGCTCATCTGAAGGGGCAACCCGCACAACCCTTTCATTTTCTGGATCGGGGCATGATGGCAACAATCGGCCGTCGTCGGGCGGTCGCGTTATTATACAATCGGCTGCCTCTGCGTGGTTACATCGCCTGGTTAGTCTGGTTACTTTTCCATCTGATAACATTGATGGGTTTTCGCAATCGGTTAAGCGTGTTGGTGAGTTGGGTTTGGAACTACTTCACCTATGATCGTTCGGTGCGTATCATTTTAGAACAATCCCAACAGCCACCAGCCTCATAGTACCTCGGTTATGCCCTGCATCGGCTACTGACAAATGTGTAAAAGGGAGATAAGATGTATGCACAGTGTTTGTTGAGGAATGAAGATTAAACAACTAATAGAACTGAGATTAGAGATTAGAGATTGAACTACTCGCTAATCTCTAATCTCTAATCTCTCGTAGATTATTTGATCCACATTCCTAAATGAACAGTAGCAGATGAACAGTTCTCAAACTTGAGGGTGAGCAAATGGTTATCTTGTATGGGTTTTTCGCGTTATCCTTTTTAGCTTCTGGTTTTGTATTGGCTGCTTGTATGCTTTCTGCCCGCATAACCCACCTGGAGAGCGCGTCGGAAAATTTATCACCAGATTTAGAATTTCAATTAGAACTTGTTACACCCCACATGGTTGCCCCAAACGGCCGTTAAACAGCAAATAAACCTGATCTAGCAAAAACAGCCCTCAAGATGAAGGGCTGTTTTTATTTTGTTACAATTGCCCCATGCAAGGTGAAACCTCTGTTGAGTTATTGGTGCATTTTCGGTGTGGCGTTTGTCACAACTGGTGGTCTATTGGCGACGCTCCACCAGAGAAAACACACTGGTTTTGCCCCTGGTGTGGGCAACCACAAAACATGTTTACCCCCACCACCCAGCTAAACCCACCAAGGAGAACAGATGATGAAAACAGGTGTAGTATTCCCACAGACAGAATTTGGTAACGATCCTGAAGCTGTAAAAACCTATGCTCAAACGGCCGAATCATTGGGATATACCCATATTTTGGCCTATGACCATGTTTTGGGAGCTAACCCCGACCGACCTGGCGGCTGGAAAGGGCCATATACCTATCAAACGCCGTTTCATGAGCCGTTTGTTTTATTCAGTTTTATGGCTGCTGTGACCACTAACATTGAATTTACGACTGGTGTCATCATACTGCCGCAGCGGGAAACGGCACTGGTGGCTAAACAGGCGGCAACGTTGGATGTATTGTCTAACGGCCGTTTCCGTCTTGGGGTTGGGATTGGTTGGAATGAAGTAGAGTATGTGGCTTTGAATCAGTTGTTTCAGACGCGCGGGCGACGAATTGAGGAACAGGTGACATTATTGCGCCAGTTGTGGACCCAACCATTGGTCACGTTTAACGGCCGTTGGCACCACATCCCCGATGCAGGTCTCAACCCGCTGCCCTTGCAACAACCCATCCCCATCTGGTTTGGCGGTCATGCCGAAGCAGTGTTACATCGGGTGGCGCAAATGGGGGATGGATGGATGCCCAATTACCGTTCGGCGGCGGATGCACAGCCCTCGCTGGATAAAATTGCTACCTGGGCGGCGCAATACGGCCGTTCTCCTCACCAGATTGGCATTGAGGCCCGGCTGCCGTTTGCCGATGGCAACCCGGATCGGTGGCACGACACCATCAACGGCTGGCAGGCCGCAGGTGCCACCCATCTGACATTAAATACCATGGGAATTGGTCTAAAAACGGCCGATGCCCACATTCAGGCCCTTCGCACCTTTGCCGAAAGCATCAATTTAACGACAATAAACGAGGCAGAGTGACACGGAAAAGAACGAACAGTGAACCTGCAACCTAAAACCTTATTCCCATTCAGCCAGATGCACCAGCTTTTGTGTAAAAGATTCCAGCCCATTCTTTTGAATCACAAAGTGGTTTTCATTGGTAGTGTTAATTAAACCGGCCGTGCGAAGCACTGTCTCGGCCACTGGCATCACCCCAACATACCCGTCATTTCCCACTGTTTGATTCATTAACCGGTGAACGCGCGGGTCTGCTACCAATGCGGAAATACACTCCCTATCCCCTGGCAAGATAACCAGTTTATAAGGCCCTACCTGTGGCACCTGCTCTAACGAACAATCTGGTTTTACCACCAGGCCGTGTGTGCTGCCAATTGGCCCACCCGATAAACCCACCAACGCAACCCCAATACCAGCTTCGCGCATTTGCCCTAAAAAATAAACGACAGGTACCTCGTCAAAACCCGAAGCCAGTAAAATTAACACCTTGTGATTGGGTGTAATACTTCCTAACGCCATCTTAAAACCCCTTTATCAAACAGAATCAAATTGCCACCATCGCAGATGGGGCAAGGGCCTCAATTCAGTTTGACTCCATGATCAGACAAACTCTTACAAACTGTGCCGGGTAAGGAAAATTACAAGTCTTAACTTCCCGTTTTTGTTCGTAGTAACCGCTTTAGCGGTTTGAACGACTAAAGTCGTTACGACGAACTTGTTTTTGGATGCAAAACATTACCCAACGCATAATCAACCGATGATGATTGTTTAGCTTTTTGGAACAAGCGTTTTTACACTTGTTTTATAACGTGTAAAATGCCACGTTGCTAAACGTTGATACCTGACGTTTGACGCTGTTTTTTGGCAAATGATGGTGTACTATGGGTTTTCAAAGTTAGACAGTGAGACAGCACGCTTTGTAAAAAGTACTCTCGTAGGGGCACACCTACGAGAGTACAAGGAAAAGACCCTCCCCAGTTTTTCACGCGATTGTGAACCCCTGATTAACTTTAGAATACCAAAAAGAAAGCTATAAATCACCTCCCACAAGCCTCCCCTTTTCCTGCTAAATTTGTTACTTTTCTGCCCACTATCTGCGCGCCATACCAAAAGGGGTAACAATTATGTTATAGTGTAGGGTGAAGTGGAGGAAATCAGGACATGTTGGTTATAGACTTTGAAGCCCTTAAAGTAGAAGTTCATCAAGCGTTGAAAGATTGGACTAATCAGGCAGATGTGTCCAGGAATATGTTGGAACATTTGTTGTTAGTGCAGAATATGCGGATTAAGTTGAACGCAAAAAATGTACCCGCCCTGTTGCGTTTGGCGACGAATAATGTTTTGTTGGCGGGTATTGATCGGTTGCAGCAGGAAAACGCTCAACAGGCGAAAATTTTGCGGCTCCGTTTTGCTGACCGGCAAAAAATTAGCATGGTGGCGGCGACTTTGGGTGAGGATGAACATTATGTGAACCGCAACCAGGCGATTGGAATTGAACGATTGACCTGGATTTTAATAGACCAGGAGGAAACGGCCCGTAAGGAGAAGGCCCAGGAACTTGAGGCGTTATTACCTGCCGCGACGTACTCTTCTCTGGTGGGTGATGAAATGTTTCGCCAGACGCTTATGCAACAATTGGTTCGACAGGAACCGCCCTGGATTGTTGCGCTGGTAGGGTTGGGGGGGTGGGGAAAAACGGCCGTTGCGGACTATGTCACACGACAAATTATTCATCAGTTGTGTTTTGATGGGGTGTATTGGCAACGGGTGGAACGGCAGGTGGTGGGTCGGGTAACGGCCGAAACTGCTCAATTGAGTTTTGAAAATTTGATTGCTTACCTGTTTGAGCGGTTGTTTCCTCAAGTTGACGAAGTGGTGCCCCATGCCCGGCGGTTGTATCTGGTGCGTCAACAGTTAAAGAAACGGCCGTATTTGATTGTGGTGGATAACCTGGAAGACGAATTTGAGGTTATCTTTCTCTTGCAACGCCTACACGATTTGGCCCAACCCAGTAAATTTCTGGTCACTACCCGTGTCAGACCCGGCGAACAAACCAATACCTTTAACTATGTTTTAGAACAACTCTCCCTGCCCGAAGCCGTTTCTTTGATGCAACTTCAAGCCCAGATCATCAACATGAAGCTGCTGACAGAGGCCACAGAAGCTGATTTTGCAGCCATTTACAACCTGGTGGGTGGTAACCCGCTCGCCTTAAAGTTAGCAGTCAGTTTGTTACGCGATTGGTCGTTGCCGCAGGTGTTAACCAACCTGCAACGAGGGCAAACTGGCAAAATTGAAGAGATGTATATGCACATTTATCGGCAGGTGTGGCAAAGTTTGAGCGAGCCAGCCCGCACGTTGTTACGGGCAATGCCCCTCATTGCTGGCTCTGGGGCCTTACCAGATTATTTGATGAAGGGTAGCCAGTTGTCGGAGCAACAGCTCTGGCCTGCGCTGCGAGAATTGTGTGATCGTTCCCTTTTAGAAGTCCGTGGCACTTTATACGAACGCAGATATGGCATTCATCACCTCACCGATACCTTTTTACGGACTGATATTCTCGGTTTGGATGATGTTTCATGACACCTGATCCAGCTTTTATTGCGATTATTTTTGCCTTTTTGCAGGATTGGCAGGGAAAAACGGCCGATATTCACACCAACGTCACCTATTTGCAGAAGGAGCGTGCCAATCTCTATCAGTTGATTAACGTGGCGTTGGGTATAGACCAGACGTGTGAAGAAACTTCCTGGTTACTGGTACGTGTTTTTAAGTTTATCGAAGTTTATGGGCATTGGCAGGAGTGGATGCCTTTGTTTGCCCGTGCCTTAGGCCGTTGTGCCACCAAAAACGGCCGTTTGCAGTTTGAACTCTTAAACCGTTTTGGTCAGTTGCACCAGTTTGACCAACAATTCACCACCGCCGAAGAACTCCACAAACAGGCTTTAGCCGTCGCCGAGGCATTGCCAGATTTGGAAGCGATGGCGGAGGCTTATTTTAGCCTCTGCCTGGATAGCTGGCGGCAAAAGCAACACACCCAGGCCGAGGAGTATGGTCAAATGGCTCTGGCAATTTTTCAAGAGTTAAAAAATGGGGAACAAACGGCCGTTACCCTCAACATTCTAGGATTAGTCGCCACCGGCCGGGGGAATTATGACCTGGCTGAACAACGACTGGAACAGGCAATTGCCCTCTCCTACCAGGTGCAACCCCCCTATGAAACATCACGCATGATACACAACCTGGTAAGCAACTTACGCTTCCAGCGGCGACCAGAAGCAGCCCTGGCACGCTGCCAAGAAGCGTTGCGCCTGTTGCAATCCGGCAACCAGCACCTACTTCGAGCCAGGATTTTAAGTACATTAGGGGCAGTGTTTTTAGATTTGGAGCAAACTCAAGAGGCGGATACAGCCTTGAAACAGGCATACACATGGCTGCAAACACAAACGGCCGATCTAAACTTCCGCATCAACGTCATCAACAACCTGA
>CAZPEJ010000272.1:0-6958 GCA_964585465.1 uncultured Ardenticatenaceae bacterium | reverse complement strand
GCTATTTCTCACTTGAGTCAATACAGTCAGATGGAGCTAGAAACCATGTGGCAACGGGGTATGTTAGACCCTGCTGCTTTGTATGAGTGGTTTGAGTCGCGTCAGTGGCAGTTTTTGGAAGATGCCAGCCTGAAACGGCCGTTTTGCCGCCTGCCGATGTTTCCCATTTTTGACCAACTTTATCCGTTGGCGCACCTCTACATTCCAGGCGGGTTTGACGATCCGCTGAAGTTGTCGGGCATTGTAGACCTGGCGTTTACGGGCGGCCGCACCGATTTTTTGCAAGACATGGGGGCAAAACCGCTTTCTTTTCGGGTGTATCTATCGGCCGAAGTGCCACGAATTTTGCGTCAATACCCTGATTTACGCTCCGATGCCCGCCACCAACTGGTGCAGCTAATGGCAAAACGGTTGGGGGAGATTCGGGAGGATGAAGAAATGCAGCAGGTTTTACGGCCGTTGCCCCTGGTGGCCTGCCTGGACGGCCATTTTCGCCCGGCAGCAGAGGTGTATGCCAGTCGCCAGGTAACGGCCGTGTTGGGTGAAGAAACCCACATTGCCGAGGTAGCGTCCCCGGCCGTTCGCCTGTTGTATGATTGGTTGGGGGTGGCGCAGGCGGCCAGACCGGCCGATTTGGTGGATTTTTTGCAACGGATGAGTGACCGTTTCGGCCGTTTCCCGCTGGATGAACAGCGTTACCAACAGGCGCAAAATAGCTGGCATCTGTTGGGGCAATTTCTGACGGCCGGGCAAATATCGGCCGATGCCTTAACAATTCTGTCACAGAGGCCATGTATTCCTGATGCGTCGCGTATTTTGCAGCTGCCCACGGCCCTCTTTTTTGCAGATGATAAACCGGTGATTGAGAAGTTCCCGATGGCTGTGCAAACCTGTTTGTTGCCTGGGGCGCAGGCGAATCACCCCGCGTGGCTGGCGGTGGGGGTGCGGCCGTTTAGCCAGGTGGTGCAGTTGGAACAACTCCAACCCACTGAGGCTAGACCCGATCCTTTTTTACAAAATCGGCTACAGCAACGGCTGTCTTTGTTGCGGCGGGTGAGTGTGGCGGAGGGGGGAACGGAGGATACGGCCGTTTTGCGGGACATTCGTTTTGTGCGGCTGCCTCAATTGGTGGTTCAATATCGTGTCACAATTTCCGGCAAGGTTTATCACACTCCCCCGGAGCAGGTGTCAGCCATTTTCCGGGCGGCAGAAAAAAGGATTTATGTGGTTCATGATGAAAAAACGGTGCCCTGGGCGGTGATCGGCCGAATCCTGGCTGTTTTGCTCAAACCGGTTGGGGCAACGGCCGGGTTGGCTGGGGGTATCAAGGAAGTGTTGGCAAGCCGGGAAACGGCCGGGGCCAGCCGCCTGTTAGACGAATTGGGCTACCCTGACTTGTAAGATGTCAGTACACAGTGAACAGTGGACAGTGAACAGTGGACAGTGAACAGTACACAGTGAGCAGTACGCAGTAATCAACTCTGTGTGCCTGTGTTTTTATATGGGAGCAATAAAAAACCGGGTTTCTCTGAGAAACCCGGTTTTGTAGATGGTTTTATTTAATTGTCTGATTAAGCGTCATTGCCGCTATCTGTGGGGGCTGGCGCACCCGCACCAGGGGCAAATCCGTGAAACCCACCGTGTCTGCCACCAGGGCCATGATGCCCGCCACCACCAAACCCAAAACCAGGGGCATTAAAAGATTGGTCGCTCAATAACTGATCTGCCTGTTCCTGGGTAATCACGCCATCAGCCAGGGCTTGGGTGATGGCATCGGCGTAGATGCTTTGTACAGCGGCCTGGATGGCTTCTACATCTACATACCCTTGTACAGCCTGCCGCGCCAACATCATATCTGCCTGTTCTTGGGTAATTTCACCCGCAGCCACCATGTCGGCCAGGTTGGCGGCAAAAACGGTCTGGCGGGCTGTTTGCAACTCTTCGACTGAAATGCCCAGGGCTTCTGCCAGGTAGGTTTCCATGTTGCCAAACCGCCCCATTCGGCCGCCACCGTTTGCCAATAATTCATCAGCCTGTTCTTGGGTCAATACGCCATCGGCTACGGCCTGGTTGATGGCTGCGGTGCGGGCTTCTGTTTTGGCAGCTTCCAGTTCCTCTACCGTAACGCCCAGGGCTTCCGCCAGGGCTTCTTCGTTGGCCTCTGGGCCACCATTCCCAGGATGTCCCCAACCGCCGTGACGGGGAATTTGTATCGTTCCATCGTTGGCACCCTCTGTGCCTATCCCTGTGGTGGGTGTGTTGGTGCCTTCACCTGATTGGGCAAAAGAGGCGGCAGCCCCAAAAACTAGAGCCATTGCCACTAAACCCCCGAATACCATGTACAGTAACTTTTTCATTGTTTGTCTCCTTATCGTTTTGTTTTGTTATTTTTGTTCAAGCGGTTGCTTGCTGATGAACATCAGGATAAGGGGAAGTTGTTTAGATAGTGTTAAGAAGTTTTTGATATTTTGTTGGCTTTGGGGTTTAGGCCACAATGGGTGCAGGGTTTGAGCCGGGTAGTTTTGCGCCCATTGTCAATAATCTGCCACACCGTTCGGCCGCTCTTGTGAGTAACTCTTCTGCTTGAAAAATGGCTTCATCGAGGGAACACGGCGTTTCCAGGATGCTTTCGATGGCATCAATGCCATAGTGGTAATTTTGTTCGGCACCCTGACCTATTGTACCGGCTAAGGCGATGACGGGTAGGTGATACTTTTTGGCGCGACGGGCTACCTCGGTGGGGATTTTGCCCCAGGGGGTTTGATAATCTATGGCTCCTTCGGCCGTTACCACCAAATCGGCCGTTTCCATCAAATGGTCAAGTTTCAGGTATTGCATCACAATGTCGTAACGGGGGTGTAACGTGGCCCCCAACAGAGCATATAACCCTGTGCCCAACCCACCAGAGGCACCACTGCCGGGCATATATCGAATATCTACGCCTAATTCTGCTTCAATGACATCGGCGTACCAATCCAAAGCGGCCGCCATTTGTGAGACAACTTCTTGGGAAGCCCCTTTTTGTGGCCCAAAAACTCGTGCCACCCCTTTGGGGCCACACAAAACATTGTGCCAGTTGCAAGCCACGTCTATTTCTACTTGCGCCAGGCGTGGGTGGCAGCCGCTGAGGTCAATGTGGCAAAGCCGCGCCAGTTCTCCACCCCCTGGCCCTAGTTCGTGCCCCTGGGCATCTAACAGACGCACCCCTAGTGCCTGGGCGGCCCCGGCCCCGCCATCATTGGTGCCAGAGTCGCCGCAGCCCACCAGGATGCGCTCGGCCCCGGCATCCAGGGCGGCGCGGATAAGTTCACCCACACCAAACGTTGTGGTGATTAACGGGTTCCGGCAATCTTGGGGAACCAGGCGCAAACCAGCAGCAGCCGCCATTTCTAAAACGGCCGTTCTTTTGCCCCCACCACCCAAAAAGCCAAAGTGGGCTAAGATAGGTTGGCCTACTGGCCCGGTAACTTCTATTTCACGTAGTTCGCCACCAGTTGCCTCAATTAAGGCTTTGGCAAACCCTTCTCCACCATCCACCAGGGGGGCTTTTTGTACAATGGCATCGGGCACAACCCGCAAAATTCCCTTCTCGATGCAGTTAGCTACTTCATCGGCCGATAAACTTTCCTTAAATCCAGATGGAGCAATTAAGATACGTAGAGACATGTGATACCTCCGTTTGTGAAAAAAAGTAAACAGTAAACAGTTATTAGTGAACAGTTGGAAAAGTTATGAAGAACGTTGCATATTTCATGGTTCGTCAGTGGGTTCAGGTTCATCAGTAGGTTCGGGTTCGTCGGTAGGTTCGGGTTCGTCGGTTGGCTCAAAGATTGGTGTTGGGGTCGGTTGAACCGGGCGGGTTGGTTGAGGGGTTATGGTTGGGTCAGGTACAGCGGTTGGTTCTGGTTCATCTGTTGGTTCTGGCTCGTTGGTTGGGGCAGGTGGTAGGGTGGGGGAGGGTTGTGCGGTAGCTGTGGGGGCTAGAGGTGTGGCAGTTGTTTGTGGGGTGGTTGGAACTGGCGTAGAGGTAGGAGCGATTGATGGTGTAGTGGAGGTGGCATGATGGCTCTGATTGCCAGAAACAGGTGTGGAGCAGGGGGAAACGGCCGTTTTGTTGCTGCCACCTGGCTCTTTTCCACCTATCACAACTGGTAAGTAGACGGTATAAAGATAGGTAAGCTGCTCACAAGAGGGGGTTGGGGTGGGGGTGGCGGTAAGGGTTTGGCTAGCCTTGGGGACAAATACTGCCCAGGGGGTGGCCGTCGGGCGAATGACCTGGTCGGGTTGGCGGAAAGGGTTGTAGGAACGGTCATACCAGGCTGGGGCGGGTGGTGGAGCGATTGGTGCGACCCGCTCAATGGGCAACCCAAACAGCGGCCAGACAAACAAGGTGAAGACCATTAACAAAACAAGATGAAAGGGCAGGAGCAAACTGCTGAGGCGCAACAGGTCTTTGGGTTCGTAGGTGGTTCCTTGCAACTGGCTGAACATGGTTACTGGTTTGGCACTGATCGGCAGTGTGAGGCAAAAACCAGCCGCCGCTGTGGAGACAAAGGCCAGGGTGGTTGGGTTGTAACCCAGAGAAGTTGCCAGGAAGATGACCAGGGGGATTAACACGGAAGAACGAGCCGTGCGGGAGTTGATGAGCAGGTGGGAAAGCAGGGAAACAGTGGCTATTACGGCCGTTACCATCCAGGCAGATGAAGCGGTTTCTCCCTGTAAGGCGTTAAAAGATTGGGCAATTAACCACTCTGCCCCGCCCGATTCAATGAGGGCTTCGCCCAGTTCCAGCGTGGCAGCCATGAAGATGAGTAAGTTCCACTCCACCTTTTTGAGGGCATCTTTGAAGTTGATAAAACCATACTCTGGCATAGTCACCAGAATGGCTCCTAACAAGGCAATGAGGGTGTTGTCAATGCCGTGCCAGGATTCGGTGGCCCACAAGGCAACCAAGACCAGCAGGAGTGTTATCAAAGAGCGTTCTTTGCGGCTGAGGGGTTGATTGTGGCTGATGCCGTTAAATGGCTCTTGGGTCAGATGCAACGGCCGTTTTCGTTCGTTGTGGTTCAAAAAGAGGTGCAAAATGACCCAGGTGGAGCCAAAACAGCTGACCAGGGCAAAGGGCAAACCCAACATGGCCCAGGTGCCAAACCCAATATGTTCTCCCCCCATTTGTTGCAGAATATCGGCCGTTACCAGGTGTGCGCCAGCCCCGGTGAGCGAAGCCACCGCCGAGAGTAAAATGGTGGTGGGAAAAAGCAAAGCTAACGCTTTGACCAGCCGGTTGTCTCCCAGGCTGCTGGCTAAAGCAGCAAAAATGGGCATCATCAGGGCAGCACGGCCAGATGTGGCGGGAATGATAAACGCGGTGAGAAGAAGAACGGCCGTTAACACATAGAACAACTGTTGTACCGACCGCGCTCGTTGAATGACGGCTAATGTCAACCGGTTAGACAACCCGGATGTGGTGACGGCCGCCGCGATGATAAACGAGGACAACAACAACCAGATGGTAGAATCCCCTAAAGCCTCGAAAAACTCATCTGGGTTGTCAATACCCGCCAATGTGAAGGTAGCCGCCGCCGCCAATGCCACATAGGTGTCGTTCAAATCGGTTAATACCCAGGCAATAACCGTTACCCCAAAAGTGATAAAAGCAATCCGCGCCTGTACAGTTAATTCATCCAGACCCCACCAGATGCTCAAAGAGAGCAGGAGAGCCAGGAGAACGGCCGTTAACGGGCGAGTATTTTCCCATTTCAAAATAGTTGGTACTTTGAGGCGATTCGAGTAAACCATACAAATAAAACTCCATGAAGAAAGTGTTGATGACCTTTAACAACCTGTTAAAAATTGATGAACGGTATGTTATCGGCCGTCTATCAGAGTATTGCCTGGTATAGGCATCAAAAATACATGGGGTAAAAAAACGGTTCTTTGGGAACTCAGGGGTTGACAACCCATGAAACGTGAAACGTGAAACGTGAAACGTGAAATTTCACGTTTCACAGCAAACCCCACAAAATCCGCAAGACCCAAAAAAACCTCCCGCAAGTTGGTACCTGCGGGAGGTTTTAAGTTTGTTTAGGAATACGGCCGATAACAGCAGATTACAGATTGGCGCACTGGTCTTCTTTGTTGCCTTGCACGATGTTACCGCCACCGATTGGGGCTGGTGAATTGCTGCTGCATTGCAGGTTGCCATCTACCGTGTTGGTAGAGATGGTGACACCCCCGGTATTTTGGAATACCTGGATATTCCCACCCACGATATTGCTTTTGGCGGTCAACGGCCGATCATTGCTATCGAACAGAATGTCCCCGTTCACGTTTACCCGGTCAATCAGGGCTGCATCCCCTTGTACCACCTGGATACTGCCACCCACAGAGCCTAATACCACCCGTACCAGTTTGGCCCCTTCTGCCTGAATGTTGCCATTGATGGCGGCGCGGCTGGTGCGAAGGGTGGCCCCATTTTCTACATAAACGGTGCCTTGAACAGTGGTGCGATTGAGGGTGCAGGTGGCCCCGCTGGGCACCCGCACATTGTCAACGGTGACTGCGCCTAATGTGCTGGTGCAGGTAATTTCTTCGGCAAAAGCCGCTGGGATGCTGGAAAACAGTGTTACCAACAATAAAACGAACATCACAACCATTGATTTTTTCATCATACTCTCCTTAATTGTTGCCCAGATGGGCTGTTTTGATAATTGGGTAGCTACCCTTCTATCTAACTATTGCCATCACCCCCATTCAAAAATACATGAATTGCCAAAGTCGTTTTGTTGTCTCAGCCCCTTGCCCGTGCCATACTTTGTTTACCTTGATAAAAAGTGGGCTTTTTGGGCACTCAGGGGATTGACAACGAATGAAACGTGAAACGTAAAACGTGACCAGAGAAATTTCACGTTTTACGGCAAATCCCACAAAACCCGAAAGACCCCAAACTGGTTGGGAG
>CAZPEJ010000271.1:0-6989 GCA_964585465.1 uncultured Ardenticatenaceae bacterium | reverse complement strand
TCCGCTTTCATGTGCAGCAGGTTCCAAATATCACCGAGTATGAGGTGGGGCAGATTATTTCTGAGCCGATGACGGGGTGCATTCGGCAAACCCGCTCTGAGCAGTTAAAAAACCAGGCACAACACGCCTTGGGCGACTCGGTGGAGCTAGGGGGTGAGACGGTGAAGCTAGATGGTTTACAGCTTCCTAATCCGTTGCACACGTTACCCGGTGTCCTGAATACCACGTTTGACACGGTGCGCCAGACTTGTATTCATGGGGATTTGAACCTGGAAAATATCCTGGTTGATCCACAAATCCGTTCGGCGCAGTTGATTGATTTTGCCAAATCGGGGGAGGATCATGTGTTGAAGGATTTGATGCAACTGGAAACGGCCGTTTTGCTCAAACTCCTGCCTGCCACATTAGACCTGGCAACCCTGCCGCAACAAATCTATACTTTCTATGAACGACTTCACTGTTTCCCACAGCTAAATGGCTCACTAACCGCCCCAGATGGCCTGGAAAAACAGTTTGCCATATTGGGTGTTCTGCGGCAAACGGCACAAAACCATCTGTTCAAATCAGGAGATTGGGACGAGTATTATGCCGGGTTGACCGTTTATTTGTTGGGTTTTTTGAAATTTGCCGATTTAGACAAATTGCCCAATGCTCCGGCCCCTAAACGGGCGGCTTTCTGGGCAGCCGCCACCATCCAGAAGTTGATGACAGAAAAACCAGATTGCCAGACGTTGACCACTTCCCAGACCCGCCCGGCCGCAAAACCAGAGGAAAAACCGTCTATCGAGTGGCCGCCCAAACCGGTTGTTCCGGCGGAGGTTGTCAATCGGCCGGTGGTGTATAACTCGGAAGTGAGGTTGTTATTGCGGGAGGCGTTGGTGAGGCTGTTTAGCGAAGGGGAGTTGCGCGATTTGTGCGAGTTTCAGTTGGGTTTCAGCTACGAAAATTTGCCAGGGCCTTCCAAACCTGACAAAGCCAGGGAACTGATTACTTACTGCGAACGGCATGGTCTGAGCGAAGACCTGATTCGCGCTTGCCGCAAATCAAACCGTAGCTTTCCCCTATAACAATAAATGGGACGCGGGTAAACACGGGTCAAACGGATCAACGCGCATTTTTTCAGCAAATTTAGAAGGTATCTGAGGTAGAACCTCAGGTAGAACCTCAGGTAGAACCTCAGGTAGAACCTCAGGTAGAACCCAAAATGGCAACTTGAGTTTTGTTATGTTGTTTCCACTGATTGATGTTAACCCGCAAAACCCGCGTTCCATTCAAAACTTGAAGCTCTAATTGGTTCCCAGTTTTCACGGCATATTTTGACAAAAGGACGTATACTAACGGCCGTTATGAGCAGCAACACATCTTGGGTTTCTGACGACGAGCTAATTTCTCGCCTCAAGAATGGGGATCATGCAGCGTTTGAGGTGATATTCGGCCGTTTTTCTCCCCAGGTGTATCGTCAGGCAGTGCGTCTGATGTCTAACCCGGCCGAAGCCGAAGAAGTGTTGCAAGAAGTGTTCCTCACCGTTTATACCAAGTGCCACACCTTTCGAGGCGACGCGGCTTTTTCTACCTGGTTATACCGCCTGACAGCCAACGCCGCCATTACCCGCCTGCGCCAACACCAACGCCACCCAGAAACAGAACTAGAGGAGTATTTGCCAAAATTTGGTGCAGACGGCCACCACCTGGTTCGTCCGGTGATAGATTGGTCGCAACAATTGGAAGACCACCTGGCAAAAAAAGAGTTGCGCCAGATCATCGAGCAGGCGTTAAACGAACTTTCACCCCTGGATAAAACGGTAGTGGTGCTGAGTGATCTGGAAGGGTTGCCGAACCAGGAAATTGCAGAGATTTTGGAGTTGACCGTTTCGGCCGTTAAATCTCGCCTGCACCGTGCCCGGCTTTTTTTGCGTGGCAAACTGGCTGTTTATTTTGGCTATTCACCTGTTTGAGGCTATTTCATGAAACGAACCGTTCCAGAATTCAAAGAACCCACCCATAAACCAGACAAGGCAACGTGTGAACAAATAACCGCTTTAATTCTGGATTATTTGAATGGCGATCTGACGGCGGCTCAACACCTGGCGTTTCACGATCATATGGAACAGTGTGCCGATTGTCGGGCTTTTTTGCGTACTTATGAGGAGAGTAAAACGGCCGTTTCTACCCTCACCTATGACGATCTTCCCCGCGACCTGCAAGCTCGCACCCTGGCCTTTATCCGCCAAAAGACCGCCAGCCAGTAAACCCACCTAATGCCCTCGCCGCTCCTGCAAATTTCGCACAAACCGGGTTGCCATCTTGCGCGGCACAAACCGGGGTAAAACAGTACCCACCCAGTTGCTTATTCCCGGCACCACAAGAGTTTTGCCTGCCATCAACCCATCATACCCTTGTTTCACCACTGTCATGCTATCCATTAACCCCCCTTGCACCAGTTTGGAATCTTGCATGGCTGCACGGGCCTGAAACCCTGTGCGGGTGGGGCCAGGGCAAAGGGCGGTCACGGTTACGCCGCTACCTTCTAGTTCGTTGGCAATGGCTTCGGAGAAGGAGAGAACATACGCTTTGCTGGCATAATAGTTTGCCATGAGCGGCCCAGGCTGGAAAGCGGCCGTAGAAGCCACGTTGAGGATTCGGCCGTTTTTCCGCTCCACCATCCCTGGCAACAACAGCCGTGTCAGATGCACCAATGTGGCAACATTCAACTGCACCAACTCCATCTCCTTTTCCACATCCAGTTCATGAAACAGCCCATAATTGGCAAACCCAGCATTATTAACCAGAACATCCACCTGAATCCCTGCCTGCTGCAACGCCTCAAAAACTTGTTGTGGGGCTGCGGGGTGGCTCAAATCCTGTGTCATAACGGTAGCCCGAATGGTGTGTTTTGTTTCTAACTCCTGGGCTAACTGTCTTAATTTCTCCCCACTGCGAGCAATCAGCACCAGATCATACCCATCTTGGGCAAACAGTTTAGCAAAATCGGCCCCAAACCCACCAGAAGCACCGGTAATCAGGGCAGTACGGCGAACAGCAGATACAGTCATCGTCAACTCCTTGTGTTTAATCTGAGGTATATGGCAATGGGCACAAGAAAAACCAGAATGTGCCAGGTGCCGTCAATTATTACCCCTCCGAACTCTTAAAATACCATCCCCTTAATAAAGCAGTAAACGCAGCCGCAAAAGCAGAGGCAAATTGCACATCAAAAACAGCCAACTCTGGTTTATCAGCCAACAACTGCCGCACCACTGGAGCCGGATCAGCCAGGTGTTGCACACCAATAACCAGGGCATACGCATGCAGAAGGATTTGTGCCCCTTCCCCGGCCGGTAAAAACGGTAAACATGTTTCCAATAACTTGCCAGTTTGGGTGATGCGGGATAACAAAAATTGTTTGAACTCGTTCGCGGTTTCTTGTGTGATGTTGCGCTCCAGGATGACATGCAAAATCGCAAACAAACGGGTTAACCCTGGCTGTTCATTTAATGTCTGGGTTATAAGATTAACCACTTGTTCAATGGCGGCCGGGGGTGTGAAGGTTGCCAGTTGATCATCTATGGTGTTGAACCAGAGGGCAAACTGTTGTTGCTGCACAGCCAGAAATAATGCTTCTTTGGTGCTGAAGTAGAGGAATAAAGTTCCTTTAGCAAGTCCCACGCCCTGTGCCACCTCTAACATGCTCACAGCTTCATACGGCCGTTCCTGGAACAGTTGCCACGCTGTTTCTATGATTTGTTGGCGGCGTTCTTCTTTTTGCTCATCTCGAATTGCGCGTCGCATGGTTTTGTTTTCCTTAATGACCCTGGGTCAATTATAAATGACCCAGGGTCATCTGTCAACCCTGCACCTTTTCTCTTTTTGATACGTCTAACCAATATCGAGGCATTTTGGAAGACATGCGATGTTTTTGGGGCAGAAACCTGCCCAGAGAACCAGCGATTGAAACATTGTTTGTCTAAAGTGGCACATTTTCTTTGGGGAGAATCATGAATATAACCATAAACAACGACTCAAGTATGTTTGGTGCATTGTTAGAGATGAGTCCAGAGGGAGTTTGTGTGCTGGATAGAAACGGCCGTTTTCACTACTTAAACCCCGCCTATGAACAGATGACGGGGTATACACTGGCTGAGTTAAACGGCCGTTCCCATTTCGACCTCCTACACCCCAACGATTTGCCCCACTTTTCCCAAACATTGGCCGAAATAGAACACTCCCCGTCCCAATCCGCCGTTTTTGAAGGCCATATCCAGTGCAAAGAAGGTGTCACCCGTCTGATTAAAAGCATTATCAAACGGCTATCAGATGGTTATTGGGTAGTTTATAACCAGGATGTCACCCAACAAAAAGAGCGTGAAGAAGCGTTACGTCTGGCGGAACTACGTTTTCGCGCCGTGTTTGAACAACCGTTAGTAACCGTGCGAATTTATACCCCAGACGGCCGTTTAGCCTCCTGGAACGAAGCCACTCAACAACTGCACCAACTGGGAAATGTGCCACTGGAAACATTCACCCGCACATACAACGTCCTCCAGGATGCAGAAGCAATCCGTTTGGGGTATGTGGCCGACATCCGGCGGGCCTTTGCGGGCGAAGCCGTGAGTTTTCCCCCTTTGTTGCGCCGTTTGCCCAGCGGTCAAACCGCCTGGATTCAAACATTTATGTATCCGGTGAAGGATCAGGCAGGGGTTTTGTGCGAAGTGGTCAGCCTGTCGCAAAACGTAACAGCCCAGGTAGAAGCGGCCGAAACCTTAAAACACCTAAACGAAGAGTTGGAAAAGCGGGTGGAGGAGCGAACGGCCGAATTAGAAAAAACGTTGGCCGAGAGCAAACGACTGGCTGCCATTATTGAAAACACCAGTGATTTTGTAGCGATGGCCCGCCTGGATGGCACAGGTTTTTACCTCAACCGTGCCGGGCGGCGGATGTTTGGGTTTTTGGATGACGAAGATTTGCAACGCGGGCAGGTGGGCATTGCTGATTTTTACCCACCGCAGGCGTTGGAAAAAATCCAGGCCGGGATGCAAACGGTTTTGCAGGGAGGGGTCTGGTCTGGTGAAATTGAGATGTTGCACCGGGACGGCCGAATTATTCCCGTCTCCGAAGTAGGATTTCTGCTGCCAGGTGGCAATGGCAACCCGGAATACCTGGCGACCATTGTGCGCGACATTAGCCAGCAAAAACAGACAGAAGAAGAGCTAAGAAAAGCCAAAGAAACGGCCGAATCTGCCAACCGCGCCAAATCCACCTTCCTGGCAAACATGAGCCATGAAATTCGCACCCCTATGAATGCCGTCATTGGCATGACTGGCCTGCTGTTCAATACCCCCCTCAACCCCAAACAGCGCGACTTTGTCGAAACCATTCGCACTAGCGGGGACGCACTGTTGACCATTATCAATGACATTCTGGACTTTTCTAAAATTGAGGCAGGCAAATTAGACCTGGAAAGTCAACCTTTTGATTTGCGCCAATGTATTGAGTCAGCTTTAGACTTATTAGCGGCAAAGGCCAGCGAAAAAGAGATTGAACTGATTTACGAAATGGGGCAAAACACACCCCCCGCCATCACCGGAGACGTTACCCGTTTACGGCAAATTTTGGTCAACCTGATCAGTAATGCCATTAAGTTTACTGAGACGGGGGAGGTTGTGGTGACGGTGGAAGGGCGAGGGACGAAGGGTGAAGAGCGAGGGGTGAGGAGCGAGGGGCAGATTGGCTCTTATCTTCATTTTGCGGTGCGTGATACGGGTATTGGGATTCAGCCCGACAAATTGGGCCGTCTGTTCCAACCGTTTAGTCAGATTGACGCTTCCACTACTCGTGAATATGGCGGGACGGGTTTGGGGTTGGCGATTAGTAAACGGTTGGCAGAGTTGATGGGGGGGCAAATGTGGGCAGAAAGTGATGGGGCAGGGTTGGGCACAACGTTTCATTTTACGATTGAGGCAGAAACGGCCGTTTCCCCCCTCACCTCACGCTGGCAAAACCGCCAACCAGTGTTAACCGGCAAACGTATCCTCATCGTAGACGACAACGCTACCAATCGGCGCATCCTAAACCTGCAAACACAGACCTGGGGCATGATTCCCGTTGAAGCAGCTTCGCCCGATGCCGCCCTTGACCTGGTTCAACAGGGCGAGCTGTTTGATTTGGCGGTTTTGGATGTGCAAATGCCTGGAATGGATGGGGTAACGCTGGCAACCGTTTTGTGCCAGCAACATGAAAAAAACGGGCATCACTTTCCGCTGGTTTTGTTGACTTCGTTGGGATACGAAACCCGCCCGGAGTTGGAAGCGGTTGACTGTTTTGCCGCTTTTCTCACCAAACCCGTCAAACCTTCTTATTTGTATGATGTTTTAATGAAGGCTTTGCAGGTTCCAGCAGATGAGGCGGACGAAACGGCCGAATCCACCCCGCTTTCCTCCCTCCCTCCCCATGCTTTGCACCCCTCCCTGCGTATTCTCCTGGCCGAAGATGTTGCCGTGAACCAAAAGTTTGCCTTGTTGGCCCTAGAGGAGATGTCATTAACGGCCGATGTAGCCGCCAATGGCCTGGAAGTGTTGGAAGCGGTGCAACGTCAGCCGTATGATGTCATTTTGATGGATGTGCAGATGCCCAAGATGGATGGCCTGGAAGCCACTCGCCGCTTGCGCCGTCTGCCCATTCCCCAACCTTACATTGTAGCAATGACCGCCAACGCCATGTCTGGCGACCGCGAAATGTGCCTGGAAGCGGGGATGGATGATTACATCAGCAAACCTGTTTACTTGCAAGAGTTACAGGCAGCCCTGGAACGGGGGGGAGGGCGAAGGGTGAGGAGCGAGGAGTGAGGAGCGAACCTGAAACCCAGAGAGGGATTTAACCACGAATGACACAGATGGAACGGATGAACACGGTTTCTGTTAGCTCTCAACTCTCCTGGTTGACTGACAAATCTTTTTAAGGAGTGCTTTTCAAAAGCTACAAACAGTTTATCT
>CAZPEJ010000270.1:0-7005 GCA_964585465.1 uncultured Ardenticatenaceae bacterium | reverse complement strand
GGAGTTGTTGGTGCAGGGTGGGGGAGGGGGTGAGGAAGGGGTGGGAAACGGCCGTTTGCCACAGGCTGGCAAATTGGGATAGCTGACACAGGCGCAGGGTGGTTTGGGTGGCAAGGGCAGGGGGGAGCAGGGGGTGAAAACGGCCGATTTCCACCATTTGTGCCAATCTTTCAACGTTTTGTGTGGCGGCTTGTTCCACCAGGGTTTCATCCCAGGGAGGAAGCTGCGCCAGGGAGAAGGGCAGACGCAGGCAAATTTCATTCCAGGGGGAGAAACCAGGCTCGTCGTTGGCAGGGGGGAAGTGGTGGAGGAGAACGGCCGTTAAGAGTTCGCCGTACAAATCGCCCCAAAAGTGGAACAACCAGATACCATCTTCGGTCATCAGCACAGGCATCTGCCCTGGCTCTAGCCCCAACTGGGCCGCTATGCCCTGGGCAATTTCGGCTGGCACCGCAAACGGGCCGGGGGTGGCGGGGAGTTGATCTTCTCCAAACAGGTGTTTACCGGGTTGCACGCCAATGATGTGCCGACTTTGCCAGGCCACCTGCCATAAACGGCCGCCTACGAGCAATGTTTCGCCGAGGCGGTGTGGGCGGGCTGTTTGGGCAATTTTTCGGCCGCTATAAGCATCTACCACCGTTACTTTTAGGGCTTCGCCGCCAATGTTGCTGTAGATTTCGTGTTCGTCGGCCAGTTCGTTCAAACGAAAGTCGGGTTTCCATTCGCCAGGGCGGCCCTTGCGGAGATATTTTTGCTGTGTCAGGTGGCGCAGAATATCTACCAGGGTTTGGTCAGGCACCTCAATTGGGGCCAGGCGGCGCAAATCGGCTTGACGGATGCTGGCGGTGGGGCTTTGTTTGAGGAAACTGAAAATTTGTTGGATGAGGACGGAGGGGCGGAAGGGAGGAGTGAAGGGCGAGGAGTGAGGAGCGAGGAGCGAGGGGGAGAGGAGGGTTTCAAAGTGCAGGTATTCCAGGGGGGAGCGGGGCAGGCACAGAACGCGGGTGAGGTTGGTGCGGCGGCCGCCACGCCCGATGCGTTGCAGGAAGGAGGTGAAGGTGGGGGGTGGGCCGATGAGGATCACGTCTTCTACGCTGCCGATGTCTATGCCGAGTTCCAGGGTGGAGGTGCAAACACAGATGGCACTGCTGGCCTGGGCAAAACCTTGTTCGGTTTCCTGGCGTATGGTTTTGTCGAGGTTGGAGTAGTGGGTGAAAACGGCCGTTTCAAAGGGCAGATTGCGCCGTAAATAAACGGCCGTTTGTTCTACTTCGTGCCGCACATTACAAAAGATGAGCGTTTTTTTGCTGTTGCGGGTTGCCAGGGCGGCGGCTAAATCGGCCAGGGAGTACAGGGGCAAAATGTTGGCTTCTAACGGACGGCTGCCCGCTATTTGCACGATGGTGGGCTGGTTGAGGTAACGGGCGGCAACCCCGGCGGGGTCTGGGATGGTGGCGGAGAGGGCGGTACGTTGGGCGGGGGACTGGCTGGCAAATTGTTGAATGCGCTCCAGGCGGGCTAACAAACAGCGCACATGGTCGCCGCGGGGGCTGCCGTCTAACAAGTGGATTTCGTCCAGGATGATGGCTTGCAGGTGGGTGAACAGGCGTGGCTGGCGGGTGAGCAGGGAGTCGGTGGATTCGGGGGTGGTGATGAGTAGGGTGGGGATTTCTTTGAGCGGGCCGGTGTCGCCTGTTTTGATAGCCAGGGGGAGGTGGAGGTCGGAAAACGGCCGTTTTAGCCGTTCATACAAATCTCGTACCAGGGCGCGGGTGGGGCAGATGTAGAGGAGAAGCAGGGGGGAACGGGTGATTGGCGGTTGGAGGTTAGAGATTGAGAACTGTTCACTGCCTACTGAATACTGTCCACTGTCTACTGAATACTTCCCACTGAGTACTCTTTCCACCAACGGCGCAACCACCGCTTCCGTTTTGCCAGAGGCCGTGGCGGCGATGACCAGGGCATCTTGCCCGGCCAGGATGGGGGGGATGGTTTGTTGTTGAACGGGAGTGAGGTTGCCATGCCGGGCAAAAAAAACAGGCCAGGTGTGGCGTAAACTGGCTTTTAGTTGTTCGGGGGAGGGCATTTTAACCACAGATGAGATAGATAAAATGGATTGTCACGGGTTTTCAGTGAAACGTGAAACGTAAAACGTGACCTGAAACTTGAAACCTGAAACTTGAAACCTGAAACTTGAAACTATTTTACTCCCTCAACTGGTGGCGCAGTTCGTCGAGCAGGGTGGCGGCGGTGTAGTCGGGGTAGGCGTAGAGCAGATCGAACAGTTCGATGGTGAGGCGGACGGTGCTGCGGATGGATAAACGGCCGTTTTTCATCCCCAACGCCAGGTGTTCGGCCGCAGCCCGCCGGATTTGCCCGTGCCGTTCATCCGGTTCGTAGGCATACGCCTGGGCGTGGTAGCCAGACACTTGCTGCATAAACTGGCCGATTTCTTGGGCGGTGTGGTGGGGGTTGAGTTCCAGGATGTAGCCCGGGTCTAACCACTGTTCTAGCGGCATTCGGTTGTCGCTGTGGGTCATGGTGAAGAGGAAAAAGAGGGATTGGTTTCGGCCGTAAGCCAGGGGATACTCTTTCCAGCGGTGTTGCGGCAGAGAATCGGCCGTTAAACGGTGCTGGTTCTCGCGTAGGGCAGCGTAAATCATGGCCTGGAAAAACTGGTCAGATTTGGCGCGCTGGGCGGGTTTGAGCAGCGAGTAACTTTCGGCTTCGTCAATGAGCAGGCACAACCCACTGTAATTTGCCAGGCGAGCCAGCGCACTCAGGCCCGTTAAAAGGTAGGCCAGTTGGCGGGCGTTATGCCCCTGGGTGTAGATGCTGGGAACCTTGAGGCCATAGGGCATGTTGCGGTACATCAAGCTGACGCGGCGACCGCCCATGAGCCAGTTGTGCCAACTTTGGCGTTGGCGGGTGGAGGAGACGAGGGGCAGGCAGGAAACGGCCGTTACCAATGGGTCTTTTTCCACCGGGGCCATCTCCTCTAGCAGTTCGCGCACTCTAGGCAGCCCATCCACAGTTTCCAATAACGGAGCCAGCCCCCGTTCGTCACTTTTGGGGTAACGCAAATGGCGCACCAGTCCGCTATAAATTTTGAAGGCGTTGTGGGGCGGCATCTCTTGTAAATCCAGGCTGGCCGTAGCTACCAAAAAGTTGCGGTCTAAGGCTTCCTGGGCGGTTAGCTCCACGATGTGGCTCTTGCCGTAACCATACTCTCCCACAATGGAACGCACGGCCCCACCCTGGCGATGGGCTTCATTAAGTCCAGCAATCAGGCTGGTTCGTTCCTCTGCCAGGCCAATGGTCAAATCGCGCACATGTTGGGCCGGGGCAATACCCACCCGCAAGGCTTCGATGAGTTGCCGGGCTTCAAATTGGGTTTGGGGCATGGGGGCCGGGGCGGCATAGATGGCGGGAGTGTCGCGCAAAACGGGTTCGGCCTGGCCGTTAAACTCCTGGCGTGGGCGGCGAAAGCGCAAACCACTTTCAAACCGCACCAACCACTCTGCACCGTTGCGATAGATGGCTACGATTCGGCCGGGGCCGTATTGGGGGTGGGTAACTTGTTCTCCTATCATTTGTTTTAATTGTTGTGGTGGGGTTGTACCATGTCTTGGAGATGTTTTTCAAAGGTGGCAAGGGAATCGGCCGTTATGGCCTTTCGCAACAGTTCGCGTAACACCTCGGCATTTTTTATTTGCTCCAATGTAGAAACAATGGTTGTAGTCACTGAGCCAAATCGCGTCAACAATGCCTCTTGCACAAACTCCTGAGCATTCTTTTGACTGCCTTCTTGTATTCCTTCTTGTAATCCTTGCTGTATACCTTCCCGTTTGGCTATTTGCTCAAAACTGGTGACATAACGCATTTTTAAGCTCTCCTCGTATTGAGTCACTTCTACCTTTAGTTTCTCGGCTAAAACTTCTGGTAAAGTCATCACCCAATCAATAAACCGCATTAATTCCAAAATATCTTTACGCTCTCTGCCTCGTTCATATAACAAACGGATGAGTCTTAATTTGGCATCATACCGTTCTGCTGGGTTACGGCGGGTGGTCTGGGTGTGCAGGTGTGCCATCACCACAACAGCAAATGGGTTTGGGTGTTGAGCCAGTTCTTCAAGCTGGTTACGATAGTCTAGCAGTTTTACGATGGGAAAGTCCAGAGAGATGCGACAGCCAAACTGCTCGTAACCAAAGTGACTGGGGCGCCATTCAGTCTGGCTGTCGGTTAAAATTGCTAGACTTACCACCCTCTGTTGGTACTGGTCGTAGATGCGGTAATGGTAAATAAACATACGTTCCGCAAAGTTGTCTTCCGGCTCTCCTTGTACTTCAATGTGAATTAAAATCCAGGTTTCCTGACCATCGGACAAGACAACTTGAACAAGCTTATCTACATACCGCTTTCCCGTTTGGGCATCGCGGGTAATTTGCTGGAACTCTTTGTCTAAAAAGGCATACCCTTTTGTCCACTCGATAGCAGTGTGAATGTGGGGAAAGAAAAACAGGATAAATTGAGGAAAGAATTGTTCAATGACCTCTTTCCAGGGGGAGTCGTAATCGGGTTGGGGGGATGGAGAGATAGGAAGCATGATTAAAACGGCCGTGTTTCTCCCCCACTGAGCAAATCGGCTTGCCCACGAATGATGGCAACGGCTTCTGCTTCGGTGAGTACCTGTTGGGTGGTAGTGTGTTGACGGGAAAGTTCGGTGACAAAGGCTTTGACAAAGAGGCGGCGGTGGCTGACATCCAGAAATACATCGCGGGCCACATTTGCCAGGATGGCGGCGTTGGCGTTTTGGATGGTGTGATCCAGTTGGGTGTTGAAGGCCAGTTCGTAAATAGGAATGAGTTTTTCGCCGATGGCTAAGAGCAGGTCGTTTTCAGCCAGATCGAGGTGTTCCAGGCTGATTTGGGGGCTGAAGTGGTTGACGCGGGAAAAATGGCCGGGGGCGCGAACACGTTGTTGCAGGGCAGGGTAACGCGGCACTATATCGTTGATGAATTGGGGTGGGACGGCGTAGACAAACATGGCACCGGGTAGCTCGTCGCGACATCGGTCTATCACTTCGCGCAGGGTGTCGGTGGCTAGTTTTTCGGCTTTGCCACCGATGCTGGACATCCGATCTACTTCATCAAACAACAACACCAGGCCGCTGTAGGAGAGGGCACGGATAACTTGGGCCAGGGAGCGCAACATACTAAAGGCGTTGGGGCGGGTGATTTTGCCGGTTACACCCACTTCGCGCAGTAGTTTGGTGTCGGCCGGGGTGGTGTTGTCGCCTAACAACCAACGAGTGAGGGCTTCGAGGCGTTCTTCTTGTTGGCGGATGAAACAGTCGAGGTAGGCGAGAACGGCCGTTTTGTAACTGTTACTATCTACTGTCGCGCCCTCCAACGTGTCCATTAAACCTCGATAATTAGGGTGTTTTAACGATTCCAGGCTTAAATCTTCACCGATAACCCGCTGTAACGTGCCTTCCAGAAAACGAGTTAACCCTTTTTCGTCTGACACTCCTTCATTTGATTCATGCCAGATAAGATGATTGGCGACGGCGGCATAAACGGCACGTTGATCGTTGTAAGGGGTTTCGATGGGGCTGAGGTCTACCTTGACCACTGCAAAACCCCGCGCCCAGGCCAGGTCGCGCAGGCAGTAGAGGAAGTGGGATTTGCCACTGCCATAATCGCCCACCACCATTTTGTAGCTCGCGCCGCCATCTTGCAGATAGGAGGAGAGGTAAAATTTGTCAAGTGCCTCTAATAGGGAGGTGTTGCCGACGTTAAAGTATTGTACGCCCCGCTGTGGTGGGGTGCCGTAGCTGCCGAGGAGTTCGATGATGTGGCGGGCGAGAGAAGGCGTAAGGGACATGGGGTTCTCCGTTTTAGTGGTCAGTACTCAGTGAATACTGGGTACTGACCACTGATTACTGAGTACTGGATACTACACAGCTTCAAAAGTCACATCGCCGTAATACTCCCCGTCTAATGCGCTGTTGGGTAGCCAGATGCTTTTGCTAGCGTTTTCGGCCTGGCTTTTGCTGGCTATGCCCAGGCGCAGGCGATAGGTGCTGCCGTCTACAGTGAGAAGGGGGTTGCCTGCGGTCTGCACCAGGGCCAGATCGCGCACAAAGAGGGGGCGAGGGTAATCCTTGAAGGTGCTGCGGGAGGGGGCGTTCCAGAAACGGCCGCTTTGTCGGTTCATCACCATTTTGCTGTAGGTTTCTACGATGTTGGCGCGACGGGTCTTTTTCTCGTTTAACACATCTTTGTGGGTTTTATACAACTCCGTCAGGAAGGGAAGCGTGTCCAATTGGCGGTCTTCGATGGTTTTGCGTTGCTGGTCATACGCTTTGAGCAGGCCGCTGACGGTGAGAGGTAGGGGGTGGGTGAGGGGTTCTTTGCCATAGAACCATTGGGCTTTGCGCTCGGCGATGTGGATGTGCAAGGTGAGGGAAGTGACAGCCAGGGTAGGCGGGCGGCCTTCTACGGTTTGACCGCGCTGTTCAAAGGCAGTTTTGAGGCTATGGGCAAATTCAAAGGCCAGTTCGCTGAGGGCTTTTTCGGTTTCGGTGGCGAAGGTGGAAACGGCCGTTTTCAAATTTTCGTTCTCTACCAACCCCACTACTTGTTGTAGTTTGAGCGAAGCTTTTTGTAAGTCCAGGGCTTCGGCTTTGGTGTCGGCGGCCAGTTTAACGGCCGTATTCAGGGCCGCCACCACACTCTTGAGTGCCTTAAATTGTGGCTCTAACTCTCGTTGGGCAGCCTGTAACTGCTGCAAAAGTTCTTGATTCATATAAATGACCTCTGTGAAATTTGGTTTTCTTCAGGTGAATTTTATGAGGATTTGTAAGCACAGGCAAACGGCGCGTTTTTGATGGTAAAATGGAAACACTTATTTATACTGCATAAGGTCATCAATTGACATTCTGCTGAAGGGGATTAGAGATTAGGGATTAGAGATTGACCAATCTCTAATCCCTAATCT
>CAZPEJ010000269.1:0-7009 GCA_964585465.1 uncultured Ardenticatenaceae bacterium | reverse complement strand
GGCGACGTAGGGCCATAACTTTCGCTCACGCACCCAACTGGTGGTAAAAGCGGCCGTTTCGCGCGAATACGGCCGATTCCACTCATCCCGCATAATCACCTCAGCCGTGTGCGGGGCGTGGTGCAACACACTTTCCTCCACCTTCCACTCACCACTGGCAACCCGTTCAATCTCCTGGTGAATCGCAATCATCGCCGTGCAAAAACGGTCTAACTCGGCTAACGACTCACTTTCCGTTGGTTCCACCATCAACGTGCCGGGCACCGGGAAGGACATCGTAGGGGCGTGGAAACCGTAATCAATCAACCGTTTCGCCACATCTTCGGCCGTTACCCCAGTTCTTTCCTTAATCGGGCGTAAATCCAAAATACATTCGTGCGCCACCCGGCCGTTTGCCCCTTTGTACAACACAGGATAATACGGGTCGAGGCGGCTGGCAATGTAATTGGCGTTCAAAATGGCATAACGAGTGGCATCGGTTAAACCTTCCGCCCCCATCATGGCAATGTAGGCATAGGGAATGGGCAAAATGGAAGCACTCCCCCAGGGCGCAGCCGAAACCGGCCCAATCGCCTGGTCACCACCCACCCCAGGCACCACAGGATGTCCCGGCAAAAACGGGGCCAGATGTTCCGCTACCCCAATTGGCCCCATGCCAGGGCCGCCGCCACCATGTGGAATACAAAACGTCTTATGCAAATTAAGGTGGCACACATCGGCCCCAATGCTGCCCGGAGAAGTTAACCCCACCTGGGCATTCATATTCGCCCCATCCATATACACCTGACCCCCGTTTTCATGAATGATGTGGCACATCTCCTTGATGGCCTCTTCAAAAACGCCGTGTGTGGAGGGGTATGTTACCATCAGAGCAGAGAGGTGGTCACGGTGCTGTTCCGCTTTGGCTCGCAGGTCGTCCACCCGAATGTTGCCATGATCATCACACTCCACCACCACCACCTTCATGCCCGCCATCACTGCGCTGGCGGGGTTGGTGCCGTGTGCGGAGCTGGGAATAAGGCAGATGTTTCGGTGGTCGTTGCCGCGAGCGTGGTGATAGGCGCGGATGACCAGCAACCCGGTGTACTCACCTTGTGAACCGGCGTTGGGTTGCAAGGAGATGGCGGCAAAACCGGTCACTTCGGCCAGCCACTCTTCTAGCCGTTCAAAAAGCACCTGATACCCGGCCGCCTGGTCACGCGGTACAAAGGGGTGCAGGGTAGCAAATTCGGGCCAGGTGACAGGGTACATTTCGGCCGTTGCGTTGAGTTTCATGGTGCAAGAGCCGAGGGAAATCATGGAGTGGGTGAGGGAGAGGTCGCGGGATTCCAGGCGGCGAATGTAACGCAACATCTCTGTTTCGGAGTGGAAGCTGTTAAAGACCGGGTGGGTGAGGTAGGCGGAGGAACGGCCGTTTCCATCCCCATATGCCAGATCAACGGTGTCGGCGACGGCGGCAAAATCGGTGTCGGCCGGGCGACCACCAAAAATGATAATCAGGTCACGCAAATCTTCAACAGAGGAGGTTTCATCCAGGGAAATCCCCACTCCCCCATCGGCGAAGTAACGCAGATTCATCTCTTTTATCAGTGCCACTGTCTGAATTTCCTGCTGGCTGCGTGGGCCACCTGTCACCTTGAGCGTGTCAAAAACGGGGGTCTGGTTAATTTGATAACCAAGTGTTTGTAGGGAGTGGGCCAGAACGGCCGTTAACAAACGCACCCGTTGGGCAATCAATTTCAAACCATCCGGGCCATGATACACCGCATACATGGAAGCCATAACCGCCAGCAAAACTTGAGCCGTACAAATGTTGCTGGTTGCGGTTTCGCGGCGAATGTGTTGCTCGCGGGTCTGCAACGACAGACGCAAAGCCGGTTTCCCATTCGCATCCACCGACACACCAATCAAGCGGCCGGGCATTTGCCGTTTATACGCATCGCGGGTAGCCATAAAAGCGGCATGTGGGCCACCATACCCCATTGGCACACCAAACCGCTGGCTGTTGCCCACCACCACATCGGCCCCAAACTCACCAGGCGAACGTAACAAGGTAAGTGCCAACAAATCGGCCGCTACCACCACCATAGCCCCCGCTGTTTTGGCGCGGGCACAGAAGGGCGCATAATCCAACACATCCCCTTCTGTAGTGGGGTATTGCACCAATGCCCCAAAGATGGTTTTATCGAAGGTAAAGGTGTCATGATCCCCCACGACCACTTGCAACCCCAACGGCTCGGCGCGGGTTTGCACCAGGGCAATGGTTTGCGGGTGGCAGCGTTGGGAAACAAAAAAGGTGTCGGCAGTGGATTTGCGGTCGCGGGAACGGTGGCAAAGGGTCATGGCTTCAGCAGCGGCCGTTCCTTCATCCAACATGGAGGCATTCGCAATTTCCATACCGGTCAGGTCGGTAATCATGGTTTGGAAATTGAGTAATGCTTCCAGGCGGCCTTGCGAAATTTCTGCCTGATAGGGGGTGTATTGGGTGTACCAGCCGGGATTTTCCAAGATGTTTCGCTGAATGACTGGTGGGGTGATGCAGCCGGAGTAACCCATGCCGATGAAGGAGCGATATAATTTGTTTTGGGCAGCGATTTCGCGCAATTCGGCCAGGACTTCAGACTCGGTGCGGGGTGGGGAAAGTTGCAAACGGCCGTTTAAGCGAATGCCCCCCGGCACTGTTTGGTGCATCAACTCATGTAACGAGGAAACCCCAACGGCCGATAACATGGTGGGCAACTCTTTGGCGTTGGGGCCAATATGCCGATTCACAAAATGATCAACCGGCTCTAGCAGTTGGCGGTTCGTGGGATTCATTTAGTTATCTCCTACAAGGTTCGGGTTAACCACGGTCGGCGCAGTATTGGGTGTATGCGTCGAAATCCATTAAATCTTTCATCTGATGGGGTTCGCTGAGTTTGATGCGAATGAGCCAGGAGCCGTAGGGGTCGCTGTTGAGGGCTTCGGGGCCGCTGGTGAGAGCCTCGTTAACGGCCGTTATATCCCCAGAAACCGGCATGTACAAATCGGCCGCCGCTTTAACAGACTCTACCACCCCAAAAGTCTCCCCAATGCCAAAAAAATCACCCACATTGGGCAGTTCCAGATAAACAATGTCCGATAAGGCATTTTGGGCATAATCGGAAACACCCACCACCCCTTCATCCCCCTCCAAACGAATCCACTCATCTTCTTTGGTGTAATACAAACCTGGCTGAATTTTTGTACTCATGTGACTTTCTCCTAAAATGTTGTTTTGATATAGCGTATTGCGTATTGCATATTACGTAGGAGTAATCTGCAAACAATAGGCCGTATCGGGGTTAATTTTATGTCGCGCAGGGGCACAAAGAAAAGAGAAAACCTTTGTGTTCTTTGCGTCCTTTGCGGTTAAATCCCAGAGAGGCTAAACAGTTACAAACTTTAACAAAAAGAGGATGCACAGCAATAGATTCTATTGCTGGCATCCTCTGTAACGAACCTGAGAGATTCACCCCGATCAGGGTTTGCACCTTCGGTGCTGGCAAAATTGGGGATTGGCCCAACGTTGCCTGGCTTTCCAGAGTTACCCGACGGTTCGGTCCTTTTGCCTGAGAGATTCGCCCAATTGTGGGGTTGCCCCTTCGGCGGCATCCATAGAGATAACTGTTTCTTGCTTGAAGAAGGATTCCCAATCATCCCCATTTTGCGCTCTCCCGAACGGCCGTTTCCTGTTTATTCATTTGTACTGTGCAAGCTGCTTACTGGGCTTATTGTACGACGGGCAAAAGGGGAAGGCAAGCATTCTCTTGAGGCAACGTCAATCAGGTCTGTATGGTTGACGATAAAAACAGTTATTTGCAGAGTTGCTACTCCCTATGGTAGACTACTTTATGTTTACTTCAATCTGTATGGCTTAAAGTAGGAGGACTCGTGAAACGTTTACCCTTTTCCTTCCATTTCTTCCTGATAGTGTGCCTGCTCATCCTCATCACCGCCTGCGAACGCTCGCTGCAAACCGAGACAGCCACACCCACTGTTGAGGGAGTGGTTACAGTACCTGCAATTTTGACCCCAACCACCCAAACCGCGCCTGTGCAACCCCCAGCCTATCCCGTCACCGGGGAACCAGTAGATGGTGCGGCTACCGTTGCCCCGCCTGCTGGTGAAGGAACGGCCGTTCTCACCCCAGAGGCCTCTACAACCGAACCCGCACCCCAAACAACCGCCGGCCCTTCGGTACATAGCGTTCAAGCGGGCGAAACATTGGGGCAAATCGCCCAAATTTACGGCGTTTCTGTTAATGACATTGCCGTTGCCAACAACATCACCGACATTAACACCCTGGATGTAGGGCAACAACTGGTCATTCCGGCACCTGGCAGCGGGGATAACGGTGCCCCACAAACCGGAGAGCAACAGTACATCGTACAAGCGGGTGATACCCTCTTCCAAATTGGCCTGCGGTATGGCGTGACAATAGAAGAACTCACTGCCTATAACAATCTGGCTGACCCGAATGATTTGGAAGTAGGGCAACTGATTTTAATTCCTCCTGGTGGTTAACAACCTGTTGGAGAACGGCCGAATAACACACAGGTCACACCCATAAAACGGATACACACGGATAAAAATCCGCGAAAATCCGTCAAACCTGCGTCATCCGCGTGCCATTGCAACTTCTCCGACAACCTGCTGGTGAGCGTAAGGCGTGAAACGGAACATGCCTTACGTTTTTCTTATGGCTTCTCCCTTTCAACTCACTCACTCCCACATCGCCTGGCAAGGAAAATCGTGGCGGCTGCGGGTGGAAACTTTGTTGCTGGCCGATGGCACTACCCTGGAACGGGGGATTGTGGAGCATCCAGGGGCAGTGGTGTTGGTGCCAATGGTGCAGCAAGGGGATGAGCCAATGGTGTTGATGTTGCGGCAGTATCGTTCGGCCGTTTCGCAAACCATCTTGGAGTTACCGGCTGGCACCAGGGAATGGGATGAGGATTGGCTGGTGTGTGCCCAACGGGAGTTGCGGGAGGAAACGGGTTACCGGGCCGAAATGTTTACACCGTTGGGCGACATTTGGCCTGCGCCGGGGTTTTCCAGCGAGGTCATGAAGCTGTATCTGGCAACGGGCCTCACTCCAGACCCGCTCCCGGCCGATGTGGATGAAGAAATTAGCCATGATGTGATGCCTCTGGCCGAGTTGGTGGTTATGGCACAAGACGGCCGTTTACAGGATGGTAAAAGTGTGGTGGGGGTGTTGCGAACGGCCGTTTTTTACCAAAAAAGGTAACTCTAATCTCTAAGCCCCTTCAGCAGAATAAAGTTTATCGGAAATAAGATTTCTCGCGCAGGGGCGCAGGGAGTTTTCCCTCTCAGCGTCTCTGCGCCTCTGCGCGACATAAAGTTAATTCCCATCATGTCTAATGTCAATTGATGACCTTACGCAGTATATCCAACCTGACTCTGCCCAATTTGTGATTATTGGCGGTGGCCCGGCCGGTTTAACCGCCGCCCATGAACTGACCCGCCACCACTACACCCCCATTGTGCTAGAAAAATTGGATAAAGTGGGTGGTCTGGCCCGCACCGAGCAGTATAAAGGGTATTTTTTTGACCTGGGCGGGCACCGTTTTTTTAGCCAATCGGCCGAAATTAACCGCTTCTGGCAAGAAGTGTTAGGAGCAGATTTCCTCAAACGCCCACGCCTGTCCCGCATTTATTACCAAAACCGCTTTTTTCATTACCCCTTGCGCCTGTTCAGCACCCTGTTGGCTTTGGGGCCATTAGAAGGGGCACGCCTGTTTGCCAGTTATGTGTATTGGCGGCTATTCCCCTACCCCCAGGAGGAGACATTTGAGGAGTGGGTGACAAATCGGTTTGGCAAGCGGCTGTTTGAAACCTTTTTCAAATCTTACACCGAAAAAGTGTGGGGAATTCCTTGTTCCCAATTGAGGGCTGAATGGGCAGCACAACGGATTCAAGATTTGTCTTTCCAAACGGCCGTTTCCACCATGTTTCGCTCCTCCAGACCACAAATCAAAACCCTCATTGACGAGTTTCATTATCCACGCCAGGGGCCGGGCATGTTGTGGGCGGCAGTGCAGCAGCGCATTGAGAGCCAGGGCGGAACGGTTCACCTGAACAGTGAAGTGATTTCTATCCATCGCCAGGGGCAGCGTATTACCGATGTGGTTATTCAGCGCAACGGCCGTTTAGAAGTGATTAGTGGCACCCATTTTATTTCTAGTATGCCCATCACTGAATTTTTGCAACGATTAGAGCCACCCCCACCAACGGCCGTTTTAACCGCTGCCCGCCACCTCACCTACCGCGACTTTATCACCGTTTGCCTGATCGTAGACAACCCCCACCTGTTCCCAGACAACTGGATTTACATCCATGACCCGACGGTGAAAATCGGCCGTATTCAAAACTTCAAAAATTGGAGTGCCGACATGGTGCCCGATGCCCACAAAACCAGCCTGGGGTTGGAGTATTTTTGTCACGTCGGTGACAGCTTGTGGCAGATGAGCGACGCAGAGTTATTGGAACTGGGAAAACGGGAAATTGAAAAAATGGGTCTGGCGCAGTATGCCGAGGTAGTAGATGGGTGTGTTTTTCGGGCAGAAAAAAGTTACCCCATCTATGACACAACCTACACTGCCCACTTGAACCAGATCAAGACGTATCTGGCAACGCTGGAAAATTTCCAAACTATCGGCCGAAATGGGTTACACCGCTACAACAACCAGGATCATGCCATGCTCACTGGTCTGCTGGCTGTTCGCAACGCCCTATGTGGCGAAACCCGTGATTTGTGGCAGGTAAACGCGGAGCAGAGTTATCTGGAGTGGGAAGCAGTGAACAGTAAACAGTCATACGGTGAACAGTAAACAGTCATACGGTGAACGGTAAACAGTCATACGGTGAACAGTAAACAGTCATACAGTCAACAGTAAACAGTCTTGCCACTGCCCACTGTCCACTGTTCACTATCCACTGTCCACTGTTTACTGTTTACTACATCCTT
>CAZPEJ010000268.1:0-7018 GCA_964585465.1 uncultured Ardenticatenaceae bacterium | reverse complement strand
CTTATCCACTAAACGTTTTTGTGTGTAGGGAATGGAATCCAAAACAGGCAACATATCTGCTTTTGTTACCGGTTGTCCAATGATATGACCGGTTATCTGTTTTTGAAGACGGCCGTTTCTCTATCCATTACCATACCACCAACTTTGCAATTAAACGAGGTTGGTATGGTTTATACACGACGAGAGTTATTACGTACCTTTTTTTCCCCCGCCTTGCAGTCACCCCCGTCTGCTATTAGCGATCCGGTGTTACATCTGCTTAACCGCATTACCTGGGGGCCGCGCCCAGAGGAAGTGGTGCGTGCCCGTGCGCTGGGGTACGAAACCTTTCTGGAAGAGCAGTTGAATCCAGAAGAGGTGGCGGATGAGGAGCTAAACGGCCGTTTGCAAAACCTACCCCTGTTACAAATGGATCGCCACACCCTCTTCCAACTCAGTGACCATGAAAGCCGCAGTTATCAGGCGTTGGTGTTGGGCATGATTACCCGCGCCACCTATAGCCATCGGCAACTGTTGGAGCGCATGGTGGAGTTTTGGGCGGATCATTTTAACGTCTCGGCCGATGGGGACGGTAGCGAAATGATTGTATACCAGCGTGAGGCCATTCGCGCCCATGCGCTGGGGCGTTTCCGCGACCTGTTGGTGGCAACGGCTACCAGCCCGGCCATGTTGTATTATCTGGATAATTATGTCAATGTCGCCAGTCATCCCAACGAAAATTATGCCCGCGAATTGATGGAACTGCACACGTTGGGGGTAGATGGGGGATACACCGAAACAGATGTGAAAGAGGTAGCGCGGGCTTTCACGGGGTGGACGGTTCACAATGGCACCCGTACCGGTTTTTATTTCAACCCGGCCGAACACGATAACGAACCGAAACAGGTGTTAGGGCATTTGTTACCAGGCGGGCGAGGTGTTGAAGACGGGTTGCAGGTGCTATTGCTGCTCACAGAACACCCCCAAACGGCCCGTTTCCTCTGCACCAAGTTGTGTGTTCGGTTTGTCAGCGACCAGCCGCCGGTTTCGCTAGTTGACCAGTTAACGGCCGTTTGGCAGCAGACGCACGGGGACATCAAATCTGTTTGTCGTGCCCTCTTTCTCTCCACCGAGTTTCAACAGGCGGCCGGGCAGAAATTGAAACGGCCGTTAGACTTTTTTATTGGTGCGCTGCGGGCAACGGGGACACAACTGCATGACCGGTGGGTGATGGAGGAGATGTTGCAACAGTTGGGGCAACCTCCCTATGGCTGGCACCCGCCCAACGGCTACCCAGACGTGGCCGGGGCATGGATGGGAACGGGCGGCTTGCTGGCCCGGTGGAATGTGGCCATGCAGTTGACACACGGGGCGCACGAAGATGTGTACGATAGCAGTTATGGCCTTTCAACAGCCCTGCACGAACGAATTGGCAACCCAGAAACGGCCGTTCAACTGGTAGATGCGGTGGCTACCCAGGTGTTTGGGGTACCACTAACGGGTGCGGTTCAAGCTGCTTTTGTGGCTTATGTAACAGATGGAGGCAGCGGGGAAACGGCCGTTACCCCTCACCTGCTGTCCCGCAAACTCGCCAGCCTTTTTGGCCTGATGTTAGCTTCACCGTCCTTTCAATGGCGGTAAAACGATTTGACTTACTGTGTATTCCAAATACACCACACAAGGAATAACCCATGCTCAATAAAACTCTCAATCGGCGCAACTTTTTACAACTCAGTGGGGCTGTGGGCATCATTGGAGCCAGCAAATCCCTTTTTCCCAAATGGATGCCCCGGTTGGCGTTCCGCGACCCCAACCAGGCATCCCCCGGCGACGTGTTGGTGTGTGTCTTTTTGCGTGGGGGCATTGATGGTTTGAGTGCTGTCGTGCCTTTTGGTGAAGGCAGCAACTATTACGATGCCCGCCCCACCCTGGCTGTACCAGAACCGGGCAGTGGTAGCGGCGCAGCAGTGGACTTGGATGGTTATTTTGGGTTGCACCCGGCATTATCCTCGCTCAAAGAGATTTACGACGAAGGGCATCTGGCGGTGGTTCATGCCACTGGTTCGATTGACCCCAGCCGTTCCCATTTTGATGCCATGCGGTTTATGGAGTATGGCACACCAGGGGAAAAGGTGATTGGAACTGGCTGGATCGGCCGTCATTTACAATCGGCCGCCTGGCAAAACGACTCACCTTTCCGGGCCATTGGTATGGGGGCAATGGTACCAGAGTCGTTGCGTGGGCCGGTTTCGCCCTTGTCTATCAAATCCATTGCCGATTTCCACTTTAAGGGGCGGGAAGATGAATTACGCCGTTTGCAACAATCCATTGCCGACCTGTACACTGTGCAGGCCCCCACCGATTTGTTAAGCCGACAGGCTGGGTTGGTGTTCCAAACCATTGAAACGCTTAAATCTATCAACCCTTACGGGTATCGTCCGGCAAATGGGGCTATTTATCCGAATGATGAGTTTGGTATGGGGATGCAACAAATCGCCCAGTTGATTAAAGCAAATGTGGGGTTGGAAGTGGCCTGCATTGATGTGGGTGGCTGGGACACCCACGAAAATCAGGGGACGTTAGACGGTACCTTTAACGGGTTGCTCACCTCATTGGGCAATGGCCTGGCAGCCTTCTATGCTGATTTGGGGGAGAAGGTTCATGGTGTTTCGCTGGTGACGATGAGCGAGTTTGGCCGCCGGGTGGCGGAGAATGGTAGCAACGGCACCGATCATGGGCATGGGAATTTTATGTTTCTCATGGGGGGTGGGGTAAACGGCCGTCAGGTTTTCTCGCGCTGGCCCACGCTGGCACCACAATCGCTGGATGATGGCGATCTGGCAATCACCACCGATTACCGGGATGTGCTGGCCGAGGTGGTCGGTGGGCGGCTGCTCAATCCGGCGTTGGATGCGGTGTTCCCTGGTTATACGCCTCAGGTGTTGGGGGTGGTGAAGTAGAGTTTTGAGTTTCGAGTGAAGGGGAAAATCCTGGGGTAATCCGCCCTCTCCGTTGAATCGGTGGTTAATTCCCCTTTTGTTTGTGGTTCCTCAAGGTGTGATGATGAAAAACAAATTACTGGTTTTATTCACTGTATGGGTTATTTTGTTGTTGGGTTGTGGGGCTGAACAAGTGGCGATGGAGGGGGAAACGGCCGTTTCCGCACCCCCCACTTCTTCACCCATCGCACCCGACGTTACTCCCTCCCCCACAACCGGGGCACCCACCGGGGAAAGCATGTCCAACATGGGCAGCGAAACAGTCATGGGTGACTCGATGATGGGTGAAAACATCGTCGCCAGCTCCCTTTCACAGGTGCAAGAGGTGGTAACCACCGTTGCTTCTGAGAGTGAACTATCTGGCAGCGAGGTGGAGGGGTTGGCGATTCAACTGGCTGTCGCCCAGCCCGAAGTGGCTGCCTGGTTGGTCAACTATCCCGATTGGACAGGGAATGCCTGGGTAGATAGTGAAGACGGCCGTTTTTACAGCGTAGACTTTTACAGCGAAACGGCCGATGAATGGCTGGGTTGGGTGTATGTGGATGTAGTTGACCAGGTGGTGACGGACTTTTTTGTTCCCCGTGAACTCACTGCCGAGGAGTTCCAGGCCGGGTTGGAAAAGGTAGAACAATTTGTCATGCAAGATGGCGAGGTATTAACCCGCCTGGGAAATACAGCCAGTTGGGAACACGAAACCTCTTACAACCGTTGGGACGCTGAATGGGTGGTATGGTTTTGGTATGGCTTAGATGAGTTGGCAGTCACAGTAGATTTTTGGGAAGATGAACCTTATCTGGTTGCCATTGAAAATCCCAACGAGTTTGATGCCCAAACTACCCTGGAAAACAACCGCAACCAGGCTATTGAACTGGCGTGGCAAGGGGAAGGAATTGACCAGGCGTTGGCTGGGGTAGATAATTGGCAAACCTTTGTTTCCCATCAGGGTGGCTCCATCTGGGCTGTCACCTTTGCCACCGAGGAGCGTGAATTGTATTACGCGCTGGTGGATATTGAAAACTGGAACGTTTTGGAAAACGAATAGACATTCTTGGGGTGATACTGACAGAGGGCATAAATTGACGTTTTTGTGGTGAGATTGGAGATTGGCCAATCTCTAATCTCCAATCTCTAAAAAACCTGATGAAAATTTACCAAAACCTGTACTAGAAAGTGACATGTGAAGCGTAAAACGTGACCAGAGAAATTTCACGTTTCACGTTTTACGTTTCACGGCAAACCTACCCATGACCTCTCCCGATACCTTACCTATGCCTGCTTCAGCCTTTCCGCAGCTTAATCGTACCCAGGCGTTCTTGGCAACGGCCGTTATTACCGTTGGGGCCATGGTGTGGGCTATGTTTGTCCGTTCCAGCAACATTGGCGAACCTTTCACCTTTGCCGACTGGGTGGATTTTTCCTTGTTCACCCCGTACATCTTGGGGTTTGCTCTCCAGGAGACACTCATCCCCCTGGCCCTGTTGTATGCCTTGAGCCGCACCAACCTCTTCCGTCGCATTGTCACCCACACCCAGGCCGCCACCGATGAGTGGCAATTGGAAGGTTTTTTGTTGGGAATGCAATTGATTGTTTTTTTGTTGCGCCTGGGATTGGTACGCACCACAGACGATCAAGCCACCATAGATTTGTTGCTGGCATTGGTAGCCGGGCTGTTGGGGGGGTGGGTGTCTGGGTTGGGGGTGGGTCTTTTTGCCACCTTTCTCATTGGTCTGGGCACTTACCTTTCCTGGGAGGAGCCTTCTTTTTCGCTGGCAACTTATTTTGAATATGCGGTGCTGAAAAATATGGAGGCCATTGTGGCCGTCTGGGCGGGGAGTGCTATTGGTTTGACCCTGCCCATTTTGCGCGAACGCCGATTTCAACCCTTGATAACGGCCGTTCTCAGTATAGGGTTAATCATCTTTGCCTTTTGGCTCATGCTCTACGCCACCAACTACCCCGCCTTTTACCTGGACAGGCTGCTACCCAACGCCGTCATTTTTGCCCTGGCCCAGGCAGCAGTGGCTTTGATGGTGCGGAACGTGCAGGATGAAGAAACCCGCCGCCGTGCCGAATCAGCCCGCCTGGAACTGGCACAGGCCAATTTGAACCTGGCGCAAACCCGCCTGGCACTTACCCAGGCTGAACTACGCGCCCTGCACGCCCAGATTAACCCCCACTTCTTTTTTAACACCCTCAATACCATTCGTTATTTTGTCCGCACCAATCCCGATAAAGCCCGCGACCTGCTCATCAAACTGTCAGAAATTTTCCAACGTGCCCTCAGTGCCGGGGAGTTTGTGCCCTTGCGGGATGAAATTAGCTATGTGGAGGCGTATCTGGCATTGGAAAAAGCCCGCCTGGATGAACGGCTAAAAATTGTGTGGACGAACCTGGCAAAACCATTGTTAGAAACCCCCGTTCCAACGCTGGTTTTGCAGCCATTGGTGGAAAATGCCGTCATTCATGGAGTCAGCCAGCAACCCGCCGGTGGCACGATTCACATTATTTTCAATCGTTTGGGGGATGATTTATTGATTCAGGTGGATGATGATGGCCCTGGGTTTGATGTGGCGCAGGTGGTAAACGGCCGTTCCCCAACCCCCGACTCCGCCGAACCTACCCGCCCCTCCATTGGTTTGCGAAACGTAGACGAACGACTGCGAATGCTCTATGGTGAACCCTACCGCCTGCATATTGAATCACAACCAGGGCAAGGCACCACCATTGTTTTTAAGATTCCCCTATCACCCGACGTTTTGTCGCGCCAGTCGGCCCCCTGAAGTGAGAGCCCTACCTGGTTGACTGACAGATTTAATCATTGAATGGTTACGGCAGCGGATGAAAAGCGGATAAACGGATAATACTTGACTGCCCATCCGTTTATCCGTTTCTATCTGTTGCCTACAGCGGATGAAAATAACATTTGTCAGTCAACCAGGAACCCTATTGTATGCTGAAGGGGATTAGAGGTTTACCAATCTCCAATCTCCAATCTCCTCCGTTAATTACCAACTTTATTCCCGGCCGTAGGCCAATGCCAGCAGTTGTATGGTGTGATATACCGGTAACGGTTGACCCTGTTTTTCCAAATGTTGCCGGATTTGCACCATACAGCCGATGTTGCCCATCACCACTGCATCCGTTTTGAGGGGCAAAATGTTTTTGGCCTTGCGCTGGCCTAACTCCTGAGCAATGGCAGGTTGTTCCAGGTTGTAAGTGCCAGCCGAACCACAACAAAACTCCCCATCGGGAATTTCCAACAAGGTCAGGTTGGGAATCTGTTTTAGCAGATGGCGTGGAGCCGCCCGCACACCCTGGGCGTTCGCCAGATGGCAGGCATCGTGATAGGCCACTCGCCAGGGTTGTGGCAGGGGAGGTGGGGGTTTGATGCCCAATTTTTCCAAAAACTCGCTGACATCCTGCACCCTGCTGGCAAATTGCCGCGCTTCGTCTTCCCCTTTTTCCCCGGCAAACAACAAACCATACTCCTTCATACCCGACCCACAACCCGCCGCATTGGTGAGAATGGCGGTCACGTCGGCCGGGAAAGCTCGGAAATTGCGCCGTGCCAACTGCCGCGCCTGTTCCAATGCGCCGGTGTGCATCATTAACGACCCACAACACCCTTGCCCGGCCGGAATAATGGTTTCTACGCCATTTGCAGCCAACACCCGCAAGGTAGCCCAATTGATTTCTGGGTCCAGGACGTGCTGCACACACCCCACCAGCAAAACCACTCGTGCCCGTCGCTCTCCCTGGGCCGGGTAAATCGCTGGTAATGATTTGGCGGATGGCAAGGCAGGTGGCAACAGGTCGAGCATAGGGCCTAATTTGCCGGGTAGCCGATGGCGTATGGGTTTTGCCACTTTGCCAGCCAGGGCGGCCAGGCGAAAGCGGAAGGGGTAGGGTAGGGTCTGTTTGATGAGGGTGTGAGCCAGTTGGTCGGCAAACGGCCGTTTCCGTTTCCCCGCCGCCCACCCCCGAAAAGAAGTCACCAGCTTGCCATATTCCACCCCCGATGGGCAGGCTGGCACACACCC
>CAZPEJ010000267.1:4853-7029 GCA_964585465.1 uncultured Ardenticatenaceae bacterium | reverse complement strand
TGATGTTGACGAAACCGGAAGATGGGACGCGGATGAAAGGCTGGAGGGGATTAGAGATTGGAGATTGGCCAATCTCCAATCTCTAATCCCCAAAAATCCCATGTTCATCCCCTCACGTTTCACGTTTCACGCCCCTACCCCCGGAACCGTGCCGCTTCTTCTCCGGTGGTATCGGCCGTTAACCGCCGCCATTTGAATTTGTGTAACCAGGGGTTGTTTTTGCCTTCCATAGCATCAGCAATCAATTCACCCAGGATGGGGGCGAATTTGAAGCCATGCCCACTGCCACCTGCTGCCACCGTTAGCCCTGGTTTGTGTGGGTGGCGGTCAATCCAGAAATGTTCATCGGGTGTGTCGCAGTAGAGGCAGCGACGGGTGTAGGTGATGGGGGCATCTACCAGGGCGGGGAAGGTATCGGCCAGGAAAATACGAAACTGTTTTTCATCTTCGGCCGTTACCACACGCGGGTCATGAACAGGATGTAACTGCCGCCCCACCCCATGATTGGCGATTTTAACAATGCCTGCCTGGGGGTGTTGTGGAAACCCATACCAGCCTGTGCGGGCGACATCGGCGGTAAAAACGGTAAAATTTGGTGGGGTAAACAGGTGTGGCTGATGGGTTTTGAGGTGGAAAACCGGGTGGCCGGTGGAGTACATCACTGGAGCCAGTTCCGGCAGCAGAATGTGTGTCCAGGTGCCAGCTGCTACCACCACCTGGTCGGTATAAAAGGTGTTTCCTTGCTGGGTGGAAACGGCCGTTACCCGCCCCCCTGCCATCACCACATCTTGTACCGTCTGACCTGGCAGAATGGTCGCCCCCAATTGCCTGGCTTTGCCAATCAGAGCCTCCACCAGCTTGCCACTCTCCGCAAACCCACCCACCGCGTGGTAAAAGCCATCCACAAAAGCCCCCGGTTTCCAGGCAGGAAAACGACGGCCGATTTCATCCACGTTTAACCGTTCGGGTAAATGCCCCCGTTTTTGCAACACCCGATAACTTTCATACTCAAACCCACCTGCTGTCATAGGTTCGCGGGTGAGCATGGTGACACCAATCTCATGGTATAGCTGACCAAACTCCTCGTTCCAACGCTGCCAACCGGGCATTGCGGCTTCCACCATTGCGGTGTACTCCTCATCTGGGCCATACCCCATACGAATGGCTTTGCTGATGTCGGTGGTAGCGGCCAGGGGGTGGGGCAACGGGCCGGGGTCGAGAACGGCCGTTTGATACCCCCGCGCCTGTAACGCCACAACGGCCGTCATGCCATAAATTCCCCCTCCTACAATAATTACGTCAAACTGTTTCATCGTTTCCTCACCGGATGGGAAACCGGGGGCTTTTTGGGAACTCAGGGGGTTGATGACTCATGAAACGTGAAACGTCAAACGCGACCAGAGAGATCACGTTTCACGGCAAACCCACAAAATCCAAAAGACCCGAACTCGGTTTCAATAGGTATACTGCGTAAGGTCATAAATTGATATTTTGCTGAAGAGGAGATTAGAGATTGGAGATTGGCGAATCTCTAATCTCCAATCTCTAATCCCCAATCTCCAGGAAAACATTCGTTTATGCCCTTTGTGAGTATAAATCCTTAACGAAAAATAAGAGCCTCTATTTTCCCCCAAATTTGATACATACAAAACCATACAAAACCTTGTAACTACATTTACGAAAAATATACAAGACTTTTCATTAAAAGGAGAAAGTGATATGAAACGATTTTGGGTTTTGTCTTCTAGCATGGTGTTGGTATTAATTTTGGCCGTAACGGCCGTTTTTGCCGCCCAACCCAACGCAGAACCTTCCATTCCGGGTAACTCCCGTGTGCGTGTGGCCCACGCCTCCCCCGATGCCCCCAACGTAGACGTGTGGGTGGATGGGAACGTGGCCTTTTCTAACATTGCCTTTACCGAAGTCACCAGCTACGCCTCCCTGCCTGCTGGCTCCTATCTGGTGCAGGTAGAACCTGCTGGCGCAGGCGGCGGTGGCCCGTTTGTCATTTCTGCTACGCTGAATCTAGCGGCCGATACCGATTACACCGTCGCTGCCACCGATGTGCTGGCCAACATCACCCCCCTGGTCATGGTGGACGATAATACCATTCCTGACCCTGGGAATGCCCATGTGCGGTTTGTCCATGCCTCGCCCGATGCCCCGGCCGTAGACA
>CAZPEJ010000267.1:0-4753 GCA_964585465.1 uncultured Ardenticatenaceae bacterium | reverse complement strand
GGCTGGCAGTTATGACCTGGAAGTACGTCTGGCAGGCACCAGCACGGTGGTGTTATCCCTGCCCGACATTCCTTTAGAACAACGGAAGGTTTATACCGTCTTTGCCATGGGATTGGCAGGTGGGTCGCCAGCATTATCGGCCGTTTTAGTTGAAGATGCTGGTTTAACCTCTGTGCGTGTCGCCCACCTTTCCCCCGATGCCCCCAACGTAGATGTGTGGGTAGATGGGTCATTATCCTTTACCGATGTTGCCTTTGGGGACATTACCACCTATGCCGATTTACCGGCTGGCTCCTATCTGGTACAGGTAGAACCTGCTGGTGCAGGCGGCAGTGGCCCCTTTGTTATTTCGGCCACCCTCACCCTGGAAAGTGATACCGACTACACCGTTGCCGCTATCAACAGCCTGGCGGCGATTGAACCCCTGGTGTTGGTAGACAATAACACCATTCCCGCTGCCGGTGATTCCCATGTGCGGTTTGTCCATGCCTCGCCCGATGCCCCGGCTGTAGACATTACCCTGGCAGATGGCACAGTGTTGTTTGGGGATTATGAATTTGGCGAATTTAGCCCCTATCTGCCGGTAGCCGCTACAACGTATGATTTACAAGTGCGCCTGGCAGGTACCAGCACCATTGTCCTCGATCTGCCCGGTGTCACAGTTGAAAACCAGACCGTTTACACCGTTTGGGCTTCTGGTTATGCGGCTGGCACACCGGCACTGGCACCCATCATCAGTGAAGATGCTGGTTTATCCCGCCTCCGTGTTGCCCATCTCTCCCCCGATGCCCCGGCCGTAGACATTTTGGTGGATGGGCAGGAAGTGGTGAGTGATTTGGCCTTTGGAAGTGTGACCGGGTATCTGAGCCTGCCTGCTGGTGATTACTATGTGGAAGTGTGGCCGGCAGGAACACGTAGCGGTGGAGCGGTTCTTTTCGGTTTCCTCACCCTCTCCCCCAACACTGACTATACCGCTGCTGCCACTGACGAACTGGCAACGATTGCCTTGTTGGTTTTGCAGGATAACAACGACACCCCGGCGGCCGGGAATGCCCATGTGCGGTTTGTCCATGCCTCGCCCGATGCCCCGGCCGTAGACATCACCCTGACGGATGGCACGGTGTTGTTTGGGGATTATGAATTTGGTGAGTTTAGCGGTTATTTGCCCGTTGCGGCTGGCAGTTATGACCTGGAAGTACGTCTGGCAGGCACCAGCACGGTGGTGTTAAGTTTGCCAGGTATCGTGTTGAATAATCAGGATGTGTACACGGTGTATGCCACTGGTTTTGCAGCCGGTGAACCGCCGTTAAACGCTTTGATTAGTGTAGACCTGGATACACGCCATCTCTACCTGCCCGTTGTGGCGAATCAGTAACCTGGCGTATTGCAGGGGCACGCGGAGAGTCAAAAATTGCTGAAGGGGATTAGAGTAACCAATCTCTAATCCCCAATCTCAAAAAAATGTTACTTGATGCCCTTTGTGGGTATACAATTATCCCCATGTCTGTTCGTTGGATGTGGGGATTTTTGTTTTTGGGGGCGCTGCTGCTGGCGGCTTATCTGCGTTTATCACACCTGCCAGATAACCCTGGCTGGTATACGGACGAGGGGACTCACCTGGAAATTGCCCGCCAATGGCAAAACGGCCGTATTCAATACCTGGCGATTACCCAATCTACGTTACTATTTGCCAAACTTCCCCTTTTTGAAGGGTTGCTCACCTGGATGGTGACACTGTTTGGGGTGAGCATGGGCACATTACGCGGCTTAACGGCCGTTTTGAATCTGTTTACCATTGCCCTGTTAGCCGCCGTTACCTTCTCCCTCACAGACGACCGATGGCTGGCTTTGCTGGCGGCCGGGCTGCTGACAATCTATCCCCAGGCGGTGTTGTATAGCCGTTTTGGTTTTAGCTACAACCTGTTGTCTCCCTTGTTGCTGTTGGCGGTGTGGGGGGTGGGGGTGTATCGGCAAAACGGCCGTTGGTTGGGGGTGGTGGTGGCAGGAACGGCCGTTGGCCTGGGCATGGTGTCTGATTTATGGATGGTCAGCCTGCTTCCTGTCCTGTTTTGCCTCACATTTCCGCGTAACCCATCCGCCAGCATCGCCGTTTGCGCCCTGGCCGGTTTACCTTTTGGCCTATACACGCTCCTTTCTCTGCTCAACCAGCCAGCTACCTTTCTTTTTGACCTGCAATTTACCCTGGGGCGTTTAAGTGGGTTGTCGTGGTTGGAACAGTTGCAGGCAGCGGCCGTTACTGTGACCACTTTGCTGGCGCAGGATGGCTGGATGGTTTTGGGGGTAGTGGGGCTGTGGATGATTCGGCCGTTATCCGCCCAACGCCTCTTTTTACTCTTTTTGGGGCTGCCGTTGCTGATTTTGGGCCGCACCACCGCCCTGCACAGCCTGGGGTTTTATTACATGATTCCGCTGCTGCCGTTGGTGGTTTTGGGGGTGGCGGCTCTGCTGCGGTATGGGGCCGCCCAGGTTGTGGCAACGTTGCAACCTGCCCCCCGTTGGCACAAGATGGTTTCTGGGGTAACGGCCGTTTTGCTGGGTTTGCCCTTTTTCACCTCTACCTGGTTGATGGTGGGGCAGATAAACGGCCGTTGGCAGACCGCCATAGACCCTTTTTTGTTAAATGGAGAGGATGCGGTAAAAACGGCCGAATTTGTCAACCAACAGCTTCAGCCCGATGATGTGGTGATCACCTCGCCGGGGTTGGCCTGGTTGGTGAATGGCAAGGTGGCCGATTTCCAAATGGCGGTAGCGTTTACAGGAGAGGCAACGCCCCACATGCCCGGCAACATTCCGCCAGACCGGTGGGCTTTTGACCCACGTTATACCCAGGCCCGTTTTGTGGTGGTGGATAACCTGTGGTACAACTGGGCAGCAATTCACCTGCCTGCTGTGGCTGCCATGATCACCTCGACACAACAATGGCCATTGGTCTTCCGCGCAGGCCAGATAAACGTGTATGAAAATCCCCACCTTATCCAAAGGTAAATGGGATACGCTGGTTGTAAAAATTTGGAAAATGGAACGTGACTATTTTTTGAATCGTATTGAGTGATGACCCGGCTTTACCATGATACCCCCTGAATTGTCTGTTATTATCGTTTCCTACAACACACGGCAACTGTTAGACGACTGTTTACACACTGTTTTGGCGGCGGTGCCCCCTGCCAACGGCCTGGAGGTGGTGGTGGTGGATAATGCGTCGCAGGATGGCAGCCAGGAGATGGTGCGGCTTAAATATCCCCAGGTGAAACTGGTTGCCAGCGACAGCAATCGTGGTTTTTCGGCGGCAAATAACATGGGAACGGCCGTTTCCAGCGGCCAATATCTACTCTTTCTCAACTCCGATACCCGCATCAGCCCAGAAAGCCTGATCCAGCCCCTTGACTACCTGCAAATTCACCCTACCGTCGGAGCTATCACTGTCAAGCTGGTGTACCCCACCGGCGAACGAGACCCGGACAACCATCGCGGGTTCCCTACTCCCTGGAACGCCTTTTGCCACTTTAGCGGCCTCAATCGTCTCTTCCCCCGTGACCCTCGTTTTAACGGCTATTTTCAATCTTTCCAGGATTTTGAGCAGGTTCATCCGGTAGAGGTGATTGCTGGTTCGTTTATGATGATGCCGCAGCCACTGTTCCAACAGTTAGGGGGGTGGGATGAAACGTACTTTTTTTATGGCGAGGACATAGATTTGTGTTATCGCATTCATCAGGCGGGTTACACGATTGTCTATTACCCTTTGGTGGAGGTGATTCATTACAAGGGGGCCAGTTCGGGGCTGCGGAAAGAATCGGCCGATATTGCCCGCCCGCCCAAAACTACCCGTGTCAAAGTGGCAAAAGAGTCGGTGCGGGCCATGAAAATTTTTTACCGCAAATTTTATAGCCAACAATACCCCCGCCCGGTGACAGCTTTTGTGCTGGCAGGTATTCAGCTACGTGGTTGGTTTCGTGTTTTGAAACACCAGTTGACATAAACAGAAATTGGAAATTACCCAATCCCCAATCTCTAATCTCCAATCTCTCCTATTTCTGCACCTCACAAGCCGGGTATTTTTCCCATTCCATCGGCCAGTTGGCGGTGTACCACAGCAGGTAATCGGCCAGGTGGGTTGTCCAATAGGTTTCTTCGTGGGTGCCTTCGTTCATGACCCAGGTGTGTGGGCGGGAAACGGCCGTCATCTCCTCGTGCAGTTGGCGGACATTGCCAATGTAGGGGTCGCGTCGGCCGATGTCCAGATAAATGCGTAAATTGCCCAGGTCGCGGCTGATGCCGGTGTATTGGGGGTTGATGTCTGGCCCGGCGTAGCTGTCTATCAGGGCGGCACTGTGCCCGCCGACAGCGGCAAAGAGGGTGGGGTGCTGGAAAGCGATTTCTAAGGCCCAATACCCCCCACGCGACAACCCACCAATGGCCCGCCCGGCCGGGTCGCTCCAGGCACAATAACTGGTTTCAATGGTTGGGATCACTTCGGCGACAATGACGGTCTCATAGGAGCCTGGCCCGCCAGAGGTGTTGTTGGCAATCCACCCCCCGTCTACCATGACAATGAGCAGGGGCGGGATGGTTTGTTGTTGGATGAGGGTTTCGGCCGTTTCATCCAGCCCCAGGTTGTCCCAAATGGCATCAGTGTAGACGTTGCCAGGGAGCATGTAGAGGGTGGGGTAGGAACGGCCGTTTTGCCCGTAACAGGGTGGCAAGTAGACGCGGTAGTTAAACGTCCCTGCTATTG
>CAZPEJ010000266.1:0-7052 GCA_964585465.1 uncultured Ardenticatenaceae bacterium | reverse complement strand
CCTTTGGGGTGTACCGGCGCAAAATTGACAGTGCAAATCATCAACGAAATGAAGCGCCGTGGCTCCCAGTTTGGCATGGTGACGATGTGCATTGGTGGTGGTATGGGCGCAGCGGGCATTTTTGAGAACATCAACTAACGATTAACCAATCTCCCAATAACCAGAAACCGGGTTTTTTGGAAAAACCCGGTTTCTACCCCAAAGCCTGTCATTCGACGGGCTTTTTTCGTCCAATTTAGGCTATAATCTAACGTTTGTTGATCGTCAACCAACGATTTGGGTTGATTGTTTGTAAGCAACAAACAACCCTGAGAAATATCATAGCTTCTAGGAAGGAGACAATGGCAGAAAAACGTAAAAAAGTGCGCGTTGCTATTATTGGTGTCGGCAATTGCGCGAACTCATTGGTTCAAGGTGTACAGTATTATAAAAACGCTCCTGATGATGCAGAAATCCCCGGTTTAATGCACGCTACCGTAGGCGGGTATCATGTGCGCGACATTGAATTTTCCGCTGCTTTTGATGTGGTGGCTACCAAAGTAGGCAAAGACCTGAGTGAAGCCATTTGGGCGCACCCCAATAACACCATTAAGTTTGCTGAAGTGCCACACCTGGGAGTGAAAGTATCTCGTGGCATGACCCATGATGGCTTGGGCAAATATCTGAAAATGGTCGTCGAGAAAGCCCCCGGCCCAACCGACAATATCGTCCAGATTTTGAAAGAGACCAAAACGGATGTGGTGGTGAATTTTATGCCGGTGGGGTCAGAAATGGCTACCAAGTGGTATGTGGAGCAGGTTTTGGAGGCGGGTTGTGCCTTTGTGAATGGGATTCCGGTGTTTATTGCCAGTTCCGAGTATTGGGGCAAACGGTTTGAGGCGCGCGGATTGCCCATTATCGGGGATGATGTCAAAAGCCAGGTGGGTGCTACCATCACCCATCGCATTTTGACCAACCTGTTTAAGGATCGTGGGGTGCATATTGACCGCACGTACCAGTTAAATTTTGGCGGTAACATGGATTTTTACAATATGCTGGAACGGGAGCGGCTGGAATCTAAAAAGATTTCTAAAACGAATGCGGTTACCAGCCAGTTGCCCTATGACATGGGGGCGGAAAATGTGCATGTGGGGCCGAGTGATTATGTGCCCTGGCTGACTGACCGCAAATGGTGTCATATTCGTATGGAAGGACGGGCGTTTGGGGATGTGCCGCTGAATCTGGAACTCAAGTTGGAGGTGTGGGATTCTCCCAATTCGGCGGGTGTGATTATTGATGCGGTGCGTTGCGCTAAACTGGCATTGGATCGTGGGATTGCCGGGCCGCTGGTGGCCCCGTCTTCTTACTTCATGAAAACCCCTCCGACTCAATTTACAGATGATGAAGCGCATCGGTTGACTGAGGAGTTTATGCTTGGGGCGGGTAAGTAACGGGCTGATGGGTTGTTGAACCAAAGACGGTATGAGTTGTGAGTTGTGTTGAAACTGCTGGGTAGGTGGCCCGGCAGTTTTTGTTTGGAGGTTGTATGTGGCGAAAGGTTTTGGGGTGGTTGAAAGGTGTGAATGTGCGGGCTATTGTGCAGGAGTTCTTTTTTTTGACGTTGGGGGCGTTGGTGTTGGCGGTGAGTTATGATGTGTTTTCGGTGCCAGCGCAGATGGCTCCGGGTGGGGTGGGGGGATTGTCGCTGATTATTAACCAGTTTACGGGTTGGCCGCGTGGGTTGATTATGTCGGCGTTGGCGGTTCCGGTGATGATTTTGGGGTTTTTTAATTTGGGACGGTATCGGTTTTTGGTGCGGACGATGTATGTGACGTTGGTGTCGAATACGGCCGTTGACGTGCTGGCTCCCTTTATCCCTTCCACCGGCCTGACTCAAGATTTGCTCTTGAGTGCTTTGTTTGGCGGCATTGTGGGTGGCATTGGCACCGGTTTAACGTTTTGGGGTCAGGGAACTTTTGCCGGAACAGGCATTATCAGCCGGGTGTTGCAGCTTAAAACGGGCATTCCTCTCAGCCAGTTTTATATTGTGATTGATGGCGGAATCATCTTGGCCCTGGGTTTTACCTTTGGTTGGGATCGGGCGTTGTATGCGTTGATTATGTTGTTTGTCTGGGGGCTGGCGGCCGATTATGTGTTGGAAGGCCCTAGTGTGGTGCGAACGGTGTTTATTATCACCGATATGCCCCAACAGGTGAGTGAGGCGTTATTGAGTCAGATGAAAGTGGGGGTCACGGCCTGGTCGGGGGAGGGGATGTATACCGGCAGTGAACGGAAGGTGCTTTTTTGTACCATCAGCCGCCCTGACGTAGGGCGGCTGAAGTCGTTGGTGTCGCAGGTGTCTCCTGGTTCATTTATTGTGATTGGGCAAGGGCATCAGGCGACCGGGGGGGTGCTGCGATAAACATTATGCCTGATTGATCTTTTCCCATTCACGGCGCAAAATACCCATCATGACGGTGTCTACAAAACGGCCGTTATTCCATTCATGTTCTCGCAACCGCCCCTCTTCCACAAACCCACACGCCAGATACGCCCGGATAGCCCGTTCATTGCCCGAATTAGTACGCAACCACACCCGATGGACATTCCAATGGTGAAAAGCATACCCAACCAACAAATTGACCGCCTCCCGGCCGTATCCCTTGCCCCAATACGCCTTATCCCCAATCACAATTCCCAATTCACAGTTGTGATTGATGCCCTGGCAGGTATCAAAACTGTGTAATACACATTGACCAATCACCTTACCATCCGCCTCAATGACAAACCACGCCCCATCCCGCCCCCCTTTGGCACTATTTTGATCAAACTCCGCCTGTAATCGCTCCAACGATTGGGGCATTGGTGGATCACCTCCACCCGATGTTTCCACCTCAATATCATTGTTAAACTCTGACAAATGGGGCAAATCTTCGCGGCGCACCCCCCGCAAAGTGACTTTTTTGCCTTTTAACATCGGTTAACCCTGTTTATGAAACGTGAAACAGGACACACTGGGGTCATGTTTCACGTCTCACGCTTCTTAAAGATACTTCCTTTCTGCTTCTGTCAACACCTTTTCAAAAATGTGCAACCCCTCCTCCACCAATGGACGCGGGATATTCAAGGCCGGGGTCATACGGATGGAATTTGTGCCACAGGGAATGAGCAACAACCCTCTTTCAAACGCCTGCTGCACCACATCATTACGTAGCTCCAAGGCCCGTTCCTTGCTGTTTCTATCCTTTACAAACTCCAGCCCCACCATTAACCCACGCCCGCGTATTTCTCCAATACTGGGGTGGCGGGTTTCCATTTCGACCAGCGCATCCATGATAAACTCGCCCGTGTCGTGTGCTTTTGCCAGCAACCCTTCTTTTTCAATGACGTTGAGGGTTGCCAGGGCAGCGGTGGCTGCTACTGGGTTCCCGCCAAAGGTGCTGCCATGCGACCCTGGCCCCCAGATCATCAAGTCACGCGAGGCGATAATGCCACCAATAGGCATCCCGCTGCCGATACCTTTGGCAAAACAAACGATGTCGGGTTGGATGTCTTCGTGTTCCACTGCCCACCAACGGCCGGTTCTGCCAACGCCGCTTTGAATTTCATCCACAATGAGCAAAATGCCGTGTTCGTCGCACAGGCGGCGCAAATGTTTGAAGAACCCAGGCGCAGGTACCACATACCCTCCTTCGCCCTGAATCGGTTCAATTAAAATGGCGGCGACATTGCTGGGTTCAACAGTGGTGCGGAATAGTTCGTTTTCGATGTAGTTGACGACCGTATCACCATAACTTTCGCCATTGTGACTGGAAAAAATCGGCCGATATGGGTTGGGATAGGGCACATGATACACCTTTACCCCCAGGTGATAATTGGCTCGCTGGACTGATTTGCTGGCTGTGAAGGAGAGAGAGCCTAAAGTTCGGCCGTGAAACGCCCCCATAAAACCAATAAATTGAGAACGGCCGGTTTTATACATAGCCAGTTTAATGGCTGCCTCTACCGCTTCTGTGCCAGAATTGCCAAAATACACCATCGGCTCCATCAGCGGGGCAATCGTCTGTAACTTTTCTGCCAGTTCCACTGCCTGCGGGTAGAAAAAGTCCGTTAAACACACATGCCAGAACTTATCTATTTGCTCCTTTACTGCTGCCACAACGGCCGGGTGACGATGCCCCACATTTAACACTGCCACACCCGCCATAAAATCAATATACCGTTTGCCGTCCACATCCCACACCTCCGAACCCTCCGCCCGATCAGCCACCAGGGCATATTCGCGGGAGTAGGAAGGGGAAAGCGTGGCAATATCGCGCTCAATAATAGACCGGCCAATGGGGCCAGCACCATCTAATGTGAATTTCATAAAAACCTCCTTGTATGAGAGGAGAAAACGGGGCGTAAAACGTGAGAGGGAGCAAGAGACACGTTCAACGCGCCATTCTTACTCCGGTTCAATGGTAAAGTGAAGTGGGTAGCCTTCTAGCGTGGCGGCAAAATGCGCTCTGCCCACCCGCTTTTGTGCCTCCGTTAAAGGGTATGTGCCAACATAGGCAATACCACTGGTGTGGGCCACAAAGGTAACATGTTCGGCCGCCAGGGGATCGAGGTTAAAAAATTTTTGCAAAGTTAAAATCACGAAGTCGTAAGGGGTTACGTCGTCATTGTAGATCAGAACTTTGCCCCTGGGTTCCAAAATTTGCTCCAGGATGTGTTCTTGTTCCTTTTCCGTGTCAGGCTCCGCACCGGGCCAGAGGGTATCTTGCACTATCATGACTTTATCCTCACAGGCAATTGTACTCTGACAACAGGGGGAGAGACAAACAGAAGCAAGGGGTTGTGGTCATGAATAAAAACAGTACAATACTCATAACTTGCAAGAGTTTTCCTGACCATAAATTTTCTATGATAACTAACATGCAGCGTGAAACAGAGTTGAAAGAGGCTTTGGAACACATTCTCCAAACGCTTAAAACGAAATATAATCCAATTAAAATCATACTATTTGGCTCAATGGCTACAGATAGTGTAAAAGATTGGAGTGATTTAGATCTGGTTATTATCAAAAATACAACGCTTCCTTTTGTCCAAAGATTGAAAGAAGTTGCTTTGCTGTGCCTGGCAGATGTCGGGGTAGATTATCTGGTTTACACGCCGGAGGAATTTTCACAAATGATTGTTGAACAAAACCCATTTATTGTGAATGAAATCATTGGCAAGGGTAAAGTCCTATATGAGCAGTAATCTGTTCGAGGAGTGGTTAGAACGAGCTTCAGAAGATTTGAGGATGGCAGAGTTAGCTCTGGATGAAGGCATTTTTAATCAAACCTGTTTTCATGCCCAACAGTGTATTGAAAAATCTCTCAAAGGTTTTTTGATTTCAAAATCCAACACTTATCCACGAACACATCAATTGAGTGATTTACGGAAACAATGCCAATTGTTAGACATGGCGTTTGCCCAATTTCACGCTGCCTGTATTGTAGTTGATCAATACTACATCCCTACACGCTACCCAGACGCTGTTCCGGGTAGTAAACCAACTGGTTTGCCATCTAAAACAGAGGCTCAAGACGCGCTTGAAACGGCCGAAACGATTCTCAAGTTTGTAAAGTCCCGGTTGCCTTAACACGGTGTTCGCCCCGATTCCCAACTTGTGATATATTGTCACCATACAATTTTATGACAGGGCTGAGAGTGCGACTTGGCTCAGTTAAACCAAGGAGACTTTCAGTGAGTTTTGATTCTTTCAATCTCCAGCCGCGCATTGTGGCTGGCATTCAGGCGGTGGGTTACATGTCACCCACCCCTATCCAACAACAGACGATTCCCCCCATTTTGCAAGGTAAAGATATATTGGGCCTGGCGCAAACCGGAACTGGTAAAACGGCCGCTTTTGTGTTGCCCATCTTACACCGGCTCTATCAAGGCCCGACAGGTATTGTTCGTGCCCTCATTGTGGCCCCCACCCGCGAACTGGCGGAACAAATTCACCAAGCCATCACCGACCTGGGGCAAAAAACCCGCATTCGTAGTATGGCGATTTATGGTGGTGTGGGTATGAACCCACAAATCCAACGGCTGAAACAAGGTGTAGACATTGTGGTGGCCTGCCCCGGCCGTTTGCTCGACCACATCAGCCAAAAAACGGTAGATTTGTCCCGCCTGGAAGTGTTGGTGCTGGATGAAGCAGACCGGATGTTTGATATGGGGTTTTTGCCAGACATCCGCAAATTGTTAAAACACCTGCCCAGCAAACGGCAGACGTTACTCTTTTCGGCTACCATGCCAGATGATATTCGTCAATTGACCCGCGAGATTTTGAAACAGCCTGTAACGGTGCAAATTGACCTGGCAAAACCGGCCGTTACCGTTTCCCATGCCTTATACCCTGTGTCACAACACCTGAAAACAGCCCTGTTGTTGGCGTTGTTACATCACCTGGACACGGAATCGGTGCTGGTTTTTGCCCGCACCAAACACCGCGCCCGTCGGGTGGCCGAGCAGTTAGCCAGAGCCGGGCACCAGGCGGCAATGTTGCAAGGGAACATGTCGCAAAACAAACGGCAAGAGGCGATGGATGGGTTTCGCAGCGGGCGGTATAAAGTTTTGGTCGCCACCGACATTGCGGCACGCGGCATTGATGTATCACAAATTTCCCATGTCATCAATTACGATATGCCAGATACGGCCGATGCTTATACCCATCGCATTGGTCGCACCGGCCGGGCTGCTAAAACTGGAGACGCTTTCACCTTTGTCACCCAAGAAGATGCCCCAATGATCAAAACCATCGAACGAGTGTTAGGTGAAAAATTAGAACGGCGAATGTTGGCCGAGTTCGATTATAAAGCACCCGCACCCGTTAAAAACAGCGAATTTGCCCGCCCACCCCGGCCGGAACGCCCTCTGCGGAAACCCATGTTTACACGGGCGTAGCAGGGGAAGGGGCATAGAGGGTGCAGAGAGGCGCGGAGATTCACAGAGAAGCTGAGTGTGTTAACGAGATTTGAGATTAGGGATTGGTCGCAAATCCTGGTTGACCGACAGATTTAATCGTTGAATGTTTG